>JALYYZ010000061.1 GCA_030945985.1 Chloroflexota bacterium | reverse complement strand
CACCATCTCAGGCGTCATCCCGGTCTGCGTGAGAGCTACCTCCACCGGGGCAAGCAGGTCCAGTCGCAGCCTGCCAAACTCGTAAGGTATCTCCACAAAATGGTCGGTTCGCGGCCGCTCCTTCTGGATCAAAGCATCAACAAGCTCCATGCAGCTGGCCTCTAGGGATCTGAACGTTTACGGATCGCACCATTACCTCCAACCCAATAGCGCATCAGCAAAATCCAAGAAACCTGCCTGCCACAGCGGCTCTATTTGGGTCTCCGTAATGCCCAGGTCGTTGCCGTTTCCAGAGCCTAATAGGCTACTTTGGCGGCGTGACCGGGGACCTAAAGTTCGGGTAGTTCCGGCTTACGACTGACCAGCGAACGATTCGCGGCCAGTGTGCTTGCGAGGGTTCCGCAGCCGTCGCGATAGGTGGATAGGATTAGCGATTGGTCGCCTGTTTCGATAGCACGCAGGAAAGTGTCTACCTGCTCAGAGTACCCGCTCGTCTCATCATGATAGTCGATCTTTTGTCCGTCCACGCTGCCCCGCACGGTCCACTCATCAAAGACCAGTTCCAGGTGCAGATCGCGCGCAATCAAAGTAGCGCCCCAGAAGAACTGCCACACCGCGCACGTAGATATTATGCTCCCAATCGCGCCACCATCGAACTGGAGGTTCACAGCGGTAACGTCTTCATAATCTACCCGGTCCGGCACGTGCCCACCTTCGCCGATAGCATATACCGTGCGCACGTGTCCGGCGAAATAGCGCGCCAGGTCGAACAGGTGCGTGCTCTGCTCGACCAGTTGTCCGCCTGATAGTGCGCGCTTGCTGTTCCACCCACCCGGCATCGCGCCAAGCACCCTACCGACGAACATCGCCAATGGCCGGTCTCCAAGTAGAGTTCGGCTGTAATGGGTAATGCCGCTGTAGCGGAACATATATCCAACACTGTTGATGACCCCAGAAGCCTCAATCGCTTGCAAACTATGTAGCGCGGTCTCCATGTCGAGGCCTAGAGGCTTCGTCGTGAAGATTGCGCAACCTCGGCGCGCGGCCAGCACCAGCTCGTCAGCGCGGGCGGACGGGGGCAGGTTATTGAACACCGCATCGAGCTTCTCGACTTCAAGCATCTGCCGGTAGTCGGTGTAGACGCTCGCGCCACTGCCTGCAGCCAGCTGGCTTGCGCGGTCGAGGTCCAGGTCGCAAACAGCTGTTACTCTTGCCCGATCGCTCATCGTGTCGAGCCTGCCTAAATACTCGCGAGCTATGCCCCCGCAGCCGATGAAGCCCACGCGAATCATAAGGCATTCTCCGCGAGTGCCTTTGCCTTACGATATTCGTCCCCGGCTCGAGCGACAACATCTGCATCGAGCGCAGGCATAAGGGCCGCCGCAACGTTCGCCTCCAGGTGTTCAAGGCTTGTGGTACCGACGATAGCCGTACTGACCATCGGGTTTGCCAGCACCCAACGAAGGGCCAGAGGCATACGATCCTCGGTGGCGTCGAGAGCTCTCCAGTCCATGCGCCTGGCGGTCTCCCACTTGAGCCACCAATCCGGGTAGATCGGACGCTCAGACATCTCGGCTACTCCATTCGCTATCGGCTGCTTGATAATAATCCCCATTTTCCTCCTGAACGCCTCAGGGATGATCTCGCCCGCCGGCTCTTGCTCCAGTATGCTCATGCTTATCTGTAGCGTGGCAAAGACATCGGACCTCACCGCGAAGAGGGCGTCCGGCCCGTCGGCGCTCAGCCCGAAGTGGCGGATTTTGCCTTGCTCTTTAGCGCGCTCAGCGCCAAGCACGGCTGAACCATCTTCAAGTACCCAGCGAGGGGGGCTGTGGAGCTGAAGCAAGTCGATGTAGTCGGTACGCAGGTTGCGTAAGCTCTTATCGATCGACTGGAGCACGCCGCGTTCGGACCAATCTTCCTCGTCTTCCCAGTCGCCGAGCCCCTTCTTTTGCACCCTTCCGCACTTGGTTGCCAGTACGACTTTGTCGCGGCAGCCCTGAAGCGCCGCTCCGAATAGTTCCTCACCTCGCCTGTAGTTGGCAGCAGTGTCGAAGAAGTTGATGCCCATATCAACCGCTCGTCGTAGGAGCGTTACGAAGTCTTCTTGTCGCCCGGCGCTTGAAAAGCCGACCGGCGCGCCTCCATAACCGAGTACTGAGACGCTTAGATTGGTCTTGCCAAGTATTCGCATGGGTACTTGCAATATTTCACTCTCCAATGGGCTGCCGGTGCAGCAGTATCAGCATGCTCGATGGGATGAACGGCACTCCCACGCGGAGCAATATGTATACCATTGATATAGCTCACCAGGTACCTTGCTTTGACATCGTTTACCAAGTCTTCCACCCTCCCAACAATAACCTTGAGTCTCGCTGCATTACCACCGTCAGGCGCACATCTACCCTATAGAGTAATCACAGGGCGGGACACTGTTTTCGCATGGTACATATCGATTTGTCAGGCCACAGAGTTGTATGCACGTTGGATAACCCTGATTGCACCTCGAACTTTGGACTTCGACCTATGCAAGCGCATTCTCTACGTCAATCCTGCTAAGCGCTACCAGATCGCGAAAAGCTTCAATAGTCGCGCGCACACCTTCCGAGAGCGGGGTCTCGGGCGCATCAGGCAGCAACTCCTTCAGGCCGGTGTCGTCAAGCTCGTCCGGGAAGGGGAGTGGAGTGTCGGGGTAGAGGATGCGCTCAGGCAAGATACGCGCAGCGGCTTCGATAGCCTCTGCCACTTCTCGAACGCTCACGCGGCTGCCGCCCAGGTTGACCACACGCGCGCCTGTGAACGGTACATTCGCAAGCGCGATGAGTGTCTTGGCCACATCGTCGGCCCATTGGAAGTTGCATCTGCCGCCATACGTTATTGGGAACGATTTTCCCAGGGCTGCGGAAAGCATAGCCTTTGTAGGGGAAGAGGTCACGCCCCGGTCGCGCCCCAGCCCGTATATTACGTAGGGTCTCACTCCTATGCTCGTCACGCCGCTATCCTGCGCGTATATGCGGGCTGTGCCTTCGTTCGCCTGCTTGTAGACGCCGTAATGAGTAGCAGGCGCGAGTGGCGCATCCTCACGCACAGCGCCTGATCCGTACAGGGACGACGGGCCGTACACCGCTGCGGAGCTTGTATACACCACTCTTTGCACGATGTCGGGGTGCCGCGCAGCCGCCTCAAAGACGTTGACTGTGCCTACAACGTTCACCTGGCTGCCGAGCACCGGATTGGCCTTGCAGAAGGGCACCTGTAGCGCGGCGAGATGTATCACGTGGGTAACGCCCTGCTCGAGCACAATACGCTCGACACTATTATAGTCTGTGATGTCTCCCTGCAAGAGTTGCACACCCTCTATCTCGGCGTCGCTCATAAGCAGCTTTAGACGAAAAGGGTCCGTGCTCAGGTCTAGCCCGATTACACGCTCGGCATGCGCCACAAGGTTGTGGATAGTCCATGCGCCCAGGCAGCCCATCGCGCCTGTGACAAGATATGTGTTGGTCATTACAGATCCTCGGGGCTTAGCCCTGCTCCGCGTCTGAAAACGCGGGCCTATATCTTACAACGCCTCTTTTGGAGGCCGATCATACCCCACGCCTTTGCTACCAACCTGCACAGGTGCGCCGTACGGTCATAGGGCTCAGGGGCCGGAGGGGTTGCTCCTGACGCCTGCTTACTCATCTCTGAGCTGTACAGGTTGCTTCAATTCTGAGCTGCACAGGTTGCTCTAATTTCACACGCCGGCTACTGTTTTGTAGCTCTCTTCGTTAGCTGAGATATCGCGAACTGCGGTCAGAGAAGTATGCATATTCGCCCACTCTGCGACGTGAAGGGGCACTACGCCGTGTGCGGCATCGGTGTGGTAGAGCATACGATTGGACGGCGCGACACGCATAGCGCGTTTTTGGAGCTGTTTCTTGCGCTGCAAATGGAGTGCGGCGCGTTGGCCCGCCAGGTCGCCACTGTACAGCTTAACAGCGCCTCGCTTTATGAACGCGTCTGTGTCCAGGAGGTTTATACGCCCCGCGCGGAACTGCAAGTGGAGCAGATCGCCCGTTTGCAGGTACCCGATACCTCCACCCTGTATAGCCTCCGGTGTGACGTGTCCCACCGACGCCCCGAAGTTTGTGCCCGAATAGCGCCCGTCAGTTATCAGCGTCACCAACTGTCTCAGCACCCGGTTGTAGTTGACCCGAAAGGAGGCCACCGCCATCTCCGGCATGCCGAACGCCTCCGGACCCTGCCCGCTGATCACGATAGCGATCCTCAAGGTGTGGTTCGAGATCATTTGATCGTAGAGATTGTCTATAGGGGTAGGGACGGACGAGGAGGTCGGATCGACTACACTGCCGCCCCCGCTGTTCCTGCTGTTGTACGCATACATCTGCCGCAGCGCTTCAGGGCTCACGCCCGCAGCATTGCGGAACTTCTGAAGTAGGTCGGGATCGACGAGAGCCTCGTTGGCGGCTTCCTCGGTTTCGAAATAGAGGACGAAAGCTATTTTGTCGTCCACCTTGTCTATCAGCGCGTCGGGCATCCCGCTCGTCTTGACGATGGCTGATTCGAACCAGTTGGACCGGAGCACGTCCACGCCGGAAAAGGCGCGCCTGGGGGTGGAGAGTATAATAGGGTTCTCGTGTACGCCGTCCGCGCTGAGGTTGGACGTGTCGGCCATGCGCTCTCGCCAGGTCTGCCCGGTGACAGTGGGCGCGTCGAGGTCCATAGGGCAGCCGTTCCTCCCCAGCTCGTAGAAGACTGTCTCCATGCCACGTATCTGCCCGGCGCAGCACTGCTGGGCGAGCGCAAATATGTCACGGCCTTGCGTGAGGGAATAGTCGAATATGTCGGGCACAGGCGTGGCGCTGTGTATCCGCTCCGCGTCCAACAGGCTGAAGCTGTGCCCGGCGTAAAGCATCGCCGCGACGATATGCATCATCAGGTTGGACGAGCCGCCAAGGGCGCTATGCACACGGATCGCATTGCCGATGTTGCCCGCCACCATGCTGCTTACCGAGTAGTCCGGCCTGTTGAGAACCCTAAAGAGCGCGCCTACCGAGGCGTCTACCTGCGCCTGTGTTGGGGGCATGGTAAGCAGCTCTACAGCGGGGTGGACCAGGCCGAGCGCGGCGACCACATCGCGAGACGAGTTGCCCGTGCCATGAAAAGCGCAAATGCCTCCCGCCGTATCGCAGGTGCTGACCGCCAGTCTCTTCTCAAGCTCTTTTTGCTCTCCGGCGCTCATAATGCCCTCCTGGACCGCCCGCTCGAATAGTCCCTGGAAGACTTCGTTCGATGAGCACTGGAGGATGTACAGCAGGTTCTCCTCTATATCCTCGGCGAGGTCGGAGAACCCGGCGCCGGCGGCACGGCGAGCAAGATCGCCTATCTGCTCAACAGCGTCTGGAGGTATGGTGCCACCTTTGAGGACGTGCGCCGGGGCAAAGGTACCCCACACAGGCGCTTCACCTCGCATCCGGCGCACCCTGTCAAGATGGGCCAGCGCCGACACCAGAGCCATGGGCGTCTTGTCACACCCCTGTATCACAAAGGCCGCGTGATACTGCTGCCCCTCCATCTGGTTGACCACCATCGAGGTGACGGCGTTGCGAGATTGAAGGGAGTAGGACATCCCCATCGTACCCTGCGCGGTGCCATCGCAGACCACCGGCACGGAGAAGTAGAAGGGTACGCCTCCATGCCGCCAGATACTCACCGCCGCCCGCAGCATCGTATCCCAGTCCTTGACGTGTGCCGGATGGTCGGAGGATCCCCCGATGATACCGATGCGAGGCGCGTTGGCCTCAAGGCGGTCGTAAATTGCGCCAAGCGTGCAATCTGTCTTTACGCCGTGTAACTGATAGGCGCGGTCCAGCAGCGCGGCCACGGTGATAGGCTCGTTAGCCTTCCCCTGTACATGATCGCGGTAGGGGTTGATAAGACTGTCTATGGTTATATAACTCATGTGCCAATACGGCCTTCGCGCTCAACGAATTCAAAGTCTGGGGTTGGGCTGTAGCAGGTCCAGCCACCGTCTACCGTCAGTGTGGTGCCGGTGATAAAGGCGGCTTCATCGGAGGCGAAGAAGAGGGCCGCAGCAGCCACGTCCTGTGGAGTGCCCGCCCTCCTGAGAGGCACAACACCAGCCCACTTCGCATCGTACTCCGGGTCGTCCGCCAGGTTGCGCTCATTGATTATAGCACCGGGTGCCACTGCGTTGATGGTTATATTATAGGGTGAAAGCTCCAGCACCAGATTGCGTGTCAACATTTGCAGGCCGCCTTTGGTCATGGCGTAAGCCGAAAGGTATGGCACAGCCTGGTTGCCTGTAACAGACGAAGTGATGATGATCCGCCCGCCCATACCCTGCGCCACCATCTGCCGTGCCGCTGCCTGCGCAGTAAAGTATGCCCCTTTGAGGTTGGTGTTTACCACCGCGTCGAAGGCTTCTTCTGTGTAGTCAAGAAACTTGCCCCAGCTTGTGATGCCCGCGTGGCAGCAGGCGATATCGAGCCTGCCGAACTCTTCAACGGCGCGCTTTACAAGATCACGGCAACCCGCTACATGAGCGACGTCCACACCGACCGCAATAGCCCTGCCACCGGACGAGGCGATCTGCTCTACAACCGCCTGCGCCCCCGCTTCATCCGTGTTGAAGTTGGCGACAACCGCCGCTCCCGCACGAGCTAAAGTTAGGGCCAGTTCGGACCCTATACCCTTACTCGCGCCCGTAACGAGCGCTACTTTGCCGGTGAGGTCTACCATTGGACTACCTCGGAGTGGAACGTGATAGACGATGCATGACTGTCAACTGCCTGTTCAGAGATGCTCCCATGAGTTTCTAACTGCCTACCACAGATATCCGTACCAGAACAGATCTCTTTGTTGGTACAGTATAACACTTCCATTCTTACAGAAAACCAGTAAAGCCACGCCTATTCATGGGCTGTAACGCCAACATGCTCGGCGTTAACAACGATCAAAACCCTAACGCTTTGCATATGACAGATCCTGTATTATAAAAGATGTGGCAGGCGCTATTAAACCAAAGCAAGGACACTGAATATGAAGATCCTAGAGCATCTCAGCCGGCGGTCCACGCCATTTATAATAACATCAGGGCTCATGCTCGTGCTCCTGCTAGGCTTTGTAGATCATTTCACGGGCCCGGACCTTTCGGCTGAGATTATCTATTTCGTTCCAGTTCTGTTGGTCTCATGGTTTGCCGGTAAGCGGGGCGGTTACATAGTATCAGCCGTGAGCGCCGGAGCGGGGTTTCTGGCCGATGCGTCCACCAAGCCGGCAAGTCTGAGCTCGGCTGTCCCCTACTGGAACGCGGCTGTGGAGATGGCCGTCTTCTTGACCGTGGTCCACCTGACAGCCACAGTAGAACATCTTCGCCAGGAGGAGGAGGGCAATCGCGCCGCTGTGCTGACGCGTGCAGATGATCTCAAGACGGCGCTCCTCCAGGCTGTTTCGCACGATATACGCACGCCGTTGGCTTCCATGAAGACCTCCGTGACTAGCCTGTTGGATACATCTGTGGCATGGGACAAGGCCACTCGGTGCGCACTGCTGCAGGGCATAGATGAAGAGTGCGACCGGCTGAATCACCTGGTGAGCAATCTGCTCGACGTGTCGCGCATTGAGGGGGGCGTAGTTCACCTGGAGCGTGATTGGTACTCTATTCAGGAAGTTGTCCACACCGTATTGCGCCGATTGAGGCCAACTCTAGCAGATCACCCTGTTGAGGTCGACGTGCCGGAGAATTTGCCCCTTCTACTGCTCGACTTCACACGAATTGACCAGGTGGTGACCAATCTGCTCGAGAACGCTGCGAGGCACACACCGGCAGGCACTCCTATCCTCATAAGCGCCCGCATGGGGCATGCGGTCACCGGTGGGCCAAAGGGCCGCCGAGCCGCCTCCGGTGGGACAACGCAAGCTGCGGCATCCACGAGCTTCATCGAGGTCACTGTTACTGACAAAGGACCAGGTGTGGCACCCCAAGATCTTGCGCGCTTGTTCGAGACCTTCCACATAACGGGCAGCAGGGCCTGGCCTCACGGTACCGGCCTCGGCCTGTCGATCGCGCGTGGTATGGTGCAGGCTCATAATGGGCAGATAAGCGCGCAGAGTTGGCCTGGACACGGCTTCAGCGTTACTTTTACCCTGCCCTGTGCGCCCATCGAACAAACCAACGCCGTCCGAGACGCCGCTACGGCGGCATCTCCAGATCTGCCACTCGACGCGCCGGCTTATGGTTATGCTACTCAGATTGTTGGAATGAACCCATCTTCTTACACGACGACTGCGGGCAGGAGGGTAGTTGATGGCGCATGAGCGCATCCTGGTTATAGAAGATGATCCGGCCGTGGCGCGCGCGATTCGCTTCAGCCTGGCAGGATATGGCTTTGAGGTAGCTAGCGCGTCTACCGCTGCAGAGGGGCAAAAGGCATTAGAAGGTTCAGCGCCCTCTCTAGTCTTGCTCGACCTGGGGCTGCCTGATATGGACGGCCTCGATCTCTGCGCCCAGATCCGGGCGCAGAGTAACGTGCCGATAATCATCCTGACCGCGCGGGGCGCAGAGCACGAGAAGATCATTGCCCTGGAAGGTGGGGCCGACGATTACATCACCAAACCGTTCGGCATGGGAGAGTTATTAGCGCGTATCCGAGTGGCGCTACGTCACGCGGCACAGACCTCTCCATCAGGTGCCGCGCGCATCATAAGCGTAGGTGAGCTGGTGATTAACCTTGACGCCCATCAGGTAGTGGTGCGTGGTCAATTGGTCCACCTGACACCCACCGAGTTCAAGCTGCTGGGAACCCTCGCGCGCAACTCGGGCAGGATGAGCACGCACCAGATGTTGCTTCGCGAGGTATGGGGCCTCGGCTATGGCGCCGATACTCAACTGCTTAGGCTCTTCATCAGCCAGATACGAGCAAAGGTGGAACAAGATCCTACCGAGCCCATTTATATCGTCACCGAGCCGGGTGTCGGCTACCGCTTTGCGCTGGCGGACGAGCAATAGGCTCTGTGGCCGGTCCGAACTCAGACAAAATCCTCATACTCCCGCCTGAAATGCCTACACTTTCCTAGCGCGGGCGCTGTTATCGTCCGGGCACAGGCCGCTGCTGGCTAAACCCTCCACCCGTCAGCGCTCTTTAGGCTCGTTCAGACGCCCGCGTAAGGCCACTGAATACTGTATACTGCTTCGATCTGAAGGCCTCACTCCGGGAGGACTCTTCATACCTGCAAGCGGTATTGTCCGTCGTTGCCTGGTCGGTGAGTTGCCTCGAAGCTAGGGGAGCA
>JALYYZ010000059.1 GCA_030945985.1 Chloroflexota bacterium | reverse complement strand
GTTCCAATAATAGAGTTGAGCATTGGGTTTGCCATCCTTTATCTGTTTGTGCGGGTCAATAGGTTAGATGTAGCCAGCAAGAGAACGCGTGGTAGAACCTGGCTTCTCCTTACCTTATCTCTTATGCCCTAAGAAACAGATGAAGGATGGAGCCTGGACCTTAAGATCGCCTGATGATCGGGAGATGGTACGCCTACCTCGCCTACGGCCACTACGGCTCGGTTACCCTTCCCAGCTATAGCTGGACGGGCTACGGTTCTCCTCATAATGCAGGCGATAGTAGCACTAAAGTACTATGAGATTAGGTGCCTGCTGCTCTTGCGCTTGCCCTTGACATCAGGATATACTTGCATAATTGTCTAAGCATAAGGCGCCGAGGGTCGGGTATTCTCACCTAGTAGAGCCGCTTGGAGAAGTCACAACCTACACCTCAACGAGGTGCTTGTTCTTGAAAGACACGGTCCAGTTCTTTGTACAGGTAATGGCATCTGCCCAGAGCACACTGGATGTTCCGGCCGGCTCACTTCCAACTTTATGGAGAGCCGGCTTATCCATCTCCTGAACCGAGCGACGGAAGGCGTGTGGGTATAAAAATATGGGCCGCAAGGCACACTATGGGCAGCCTGCCCCTCTCAGTAGGCGGTCCACACAGCAGATGGGCGCGCAACAACACTACATCGCAAAGGAGCGTTTATATGTTGAACAAGAAAGGTGGATATTCACGGGCAGCTATTGTGGTACTTCTCCTGGGCGTGGTGGCCCTGAGTAGCTGGCAATCATTCCTCAGCCCCGCAGTCACGTCCGCGCCTCGCGATAGCGATGCCCCCCGCATGGCAGGCGTAAGTGGCACACTCGCAGGTGGTGGCGCCATTGACGCGCTGCCATTCGAGACGGGTAGGGCTGCGCGCATGGCGGTCTCAGCGCCTTTGCGCAACATCAAACCTGCCCCTGCCCCTGCATGGACTACACCGCGCGAGCTCGCTGAACGCGACGAGCCGGGCAGCGTCGCCCGCCCCCCGGTGACAGACCCTGTGGTGCAGAGCAACTTCGGCCTGAGCCCTCTCGCAGCTCTTGCAGCCATGCCGGCTCCTCTGACCAACTTCAACGGCAACGGCAACATCGACGGCTATTATCCACCCGACACCAATGGTGACGTGGGACCCAACAACTACGTGCAAGCCACTAACGTTCGCCTGCAGATCTTCAGCAAGACGGGCGTTCCTTTCTATCCCACTGCCATCCTGACCAACCAGCTCTGGCAGAGCCTGGGCGGCCCGTGCGCCGCGCGTAACGACGGTGACCCCATCGTGCTCTACGATCCAATGGCCGACCGCTGGAACATCAGCCAATTTACCTCCGCAGCTCCATACGGGCAGTGCATCGCCATCTCCACGACCGGCGACCCAACTGGCTCCTACTACCTCTACTTCTTCCAGTTCAGCACGACCATCTTCTACGACTACCCACATCTGGGCGTATGGCCCGACGGCTATTACATGGGCGCTAACAGGTTCACCAACGTATTCCAGGGGCCTGCCGCGATAGTCTTCGACCGTGCCAAGATGCTTAAAGGCGACGCGACCGCGGGCTACCAGGCGTTCAACCTGGGCAGCAGCTACGGCACGCTCCTCCCTTCCGACCTCGACGGCAGCACCCCGCCGCCGGCAGGCTCACCTAATTACTTCGCGAGCCGCGCCACAAACGCCCTCAACATCTGGAAGTTCCACGTCGATTGGACGACGGCTGCCAACTCTACCTTCAGTGGACCTACCGCGCTGCCGGTGGCAGCCTACAACCAGCTCTGCACGAGTGGGCGAAGCTGTATCCCACAGCCAGGCACCAGCGTAGGATTGGACGGTCTTGGTGACCGCTTGATGCATCGCCTGGCATACCGCGATATCGGCGGCAGCGAGTCGCTCGTCGTATCCCACGCGGTTAACGCAGCTTCAAGTGGCTTGCAGGCGGGCGTGCGATGGTACCAGATAGGTATCACCAGCACCGTGCCCAGCATCCTACAGCAAGGCACCTACTCGCCCGACGCCACCAACCGCTGGCTAGGCAGCGTAGCTATGGACAGCCAGGGCAACATGGCTATGGGCTACAGTGTATCAAGCTCAGGCACCTACCCTGGCCTTCGCTATACCGGGCGCCTGGCCTCCGACCCATCAGGCACTATGCCCCAGGGTGAGACCACACTTGTTGCGGGCTCCGGATCGCAGACAGGCACCGCCAACCGTTGGGGTGACTACGCTATGATGGCTGTCGATCCGAGCGACGACTGCACGTTCTGGTTCACCAGCGAATTCATGCCGACCACCGGTGGTGCGTCCTGGCAGACGCGCATAGGATCGTTCAAGTTCCCCGGCTGCACCGGCGGCCCCGCGCCTACGGCCACGCCCGTCCCGCCGACGCCGGTCCCAGGCACCCCAACAGACACACCGACCAACACGCCCGTACCGACCGCTACTAACACCCCCATGAGCACACCTACACCCCTCCCGCAAGCTGACTTCACGCTTAGCGCTACACCAACGAGCCGCACAGTAACGCGTGGCAGTGGCACCACCTACACAGTCAACCTGAGCTCCGTGAACGGCTACACGGGTAGTGTTAACCTGAGTTTGAGCACACCTTCGTCCAAAGTCACAGGGACTTTCAGCCCGAACCCCGTCAGCCTCGCCGCAGGCATAGGTTCCTCAACCCTGACAGTTAAGACCCAAGCCAATACGACTAAGGGGACGTACACGCTGACCATTACGGGCACAGACGGCGGTCTTACCCACGCTCAGACCGTCACTTTGAGCGTTAAGTAACAGCCTCAATACAGCCGAAAATAAAGAGGGTCGGTTCCAAAATCACGCCTATCTCCTTACACCCGTCGGGTAGAGAGATGCACTGCAAAGGAATTGGCCCTCTTTATTGACCGTCGGGCAAACGACCGGCATAGCCACTTTGGTAATACTAGGACATCACCTTACGCAGCACGAGCCATTCTTGTGCGTAATCCGCAAGTGTCAGCACGACGGGACCGCACGTATTGCATAAGGGAAGTTAGGACTTACGCAGTTGGCGCACCGCACTGCATCGTAGACGCCAGATCGTACCTGTTTGAACGGCTTCGCATGCGAAGCGGGCATACAGACGCTCAACTGCGTAAGTCCTAGTGCAGTTTCCAGCGATCTTTTTGGCCTTTGAAAGAAAAACAAACCAAAACCGTGCGGGTTTTGGTTTGTTCTTGGAAAGAAGTGCATTTTCCCCAGGAGGTGGCTGGAAGCCGCACTAGCTTAGTTGCGTTTGCCACAGCAGGTCTGCTTGAAGCCTTGTGCTTCAGGAGCGGCTGCTGTATACTCAGGTATCCACCTTATGGTGCAGGCACGGGCCGCCCGCGAGTGGCCAAACAGCAGATGAGCTGACCTTATGAGCCGGAGCCCGTAAGGGTATAAGTGCTCACATTCCTTCTCGCGCCCAGTTAAGTATGAACGACAGTACGGTCTTTATGATGGCCGAGCGTTCACCACATGCCTGCGAGAGTTGGATTATCAGGGGAGCTGTACAAGCTCCGTAATTGGGTTTGGAGGAATAAGTCGATGACAACAAATAAAATATCGGACAACATCTACCGTGCCAGGCGTCTAATTCGCGCCGGCATATTTCTCGTGCCCGCGTGCCTGATCTCTGTTTTCTTGTTCTCTTCCCTGGGATCACCTGAAGCACGCGCGACGACTGCGTCGGCCGGGCCGTCTGCGCCAATGGTGATACCGCACCCGGATCATGTGGTGATAGTGATGGAGGAGAACCACTCCTATTCGGAGATTATAGGCTCGCCCCAGGCTCCCTACATAAACTCCCTCGCGCAGAGCGGTGCCTCCTTTTCTAACTCGTTTGGCATTGAGCACCCTAGCGAACCTAACTACCTCGACCTCTTCTCAGGCTCCAACCAGGGTGTTACTGACGATAGCTGCCCCCATTCCTTCTCTACAGCCGACCTGGGCACCGAACTCATCACAGCCGGTCGCTCCTTTACAGGCTACTCAGAAGACCTGCCCAGCGTAGGCTCCCTGGTATGCACCTCCGGCGCTTATGCTCGCAAGCACTCTCCCTGGATAAACTTCACAGCCTTGCCTGCTTCCACCAACCAACCCTTCACAGCCTTCCCCACAGACTACTCGACACTCCCCACCCTCTCTTTCGTAATCCCCAACCTCAACAACGACATGCATGACGGCACCATAGCACAGGGTGACGCGTGGGTACAGAGCAATATTGCAGCCTATGCAACATGGGCGCAGACTCACAACAGCCTGCTCATCGTTACCTGGGACGAAGACGATCATAGCGCATCGAACCAGATTGCCTCCATCTTCTATGGGCCTATGGTCACTACAGGAACGTACCCGGAAGTGATCAACCACTACAATGTACTGCGTACTCTGGAGGACATGTACGGACTGCCCTACGCGGGAGTTAGTGGGATCTACCCAGCGATTACGGACGTGTGGGCCCCCGCTGTAGTTACCCCGAGCGCCACCCCAACTGCTACAGCAACGGGGACTGCCACTGTTACAGCCGTGCCCACCACCACCTCGACTGCCACAGCCACTCGAACAAGCGTAAGCCCTTCAGCCACCAGTACGCAGGTGCTAGCCACAGCAACTCGTACGACGTCACCCGCAAGCCCTACGCCTGTTCTTACTCAAGCTCCAACGTCCACTGTTGTCTCGAGCCCCACAGTTACGCGGCAAGTGACGCTGACGGTTGTACCTAGTTCTACTATTACTTCCGTCTCCAGCGTGACCGCGCAAGCTACGTCCACTGTTGCGGCTACGATCACTTCTGTCCCACCAACGTTTACTACGGTACTACCTACTTCAACGCAAGCAAGTAGTCCGACGCCGGTTCCGGCTTCAGCCACCCCGGCTGCGACTGTATGCACGATCCAGTTCACAGACGTGCCTGTGTCTAACACCTTCTACTCATTTGTGAGATGTCTTGCATGCAGAGGCATAGTCTCAGGCTACACATGTGGAGGACACAACCCACTCACAGGCGACCTTGAGCCATGCGATCAACAGAACAACAGGTACTTCAGGTACAACAATCCTATCTCCAGAGGTCAGATCTCGAAGCTTGTGAGTAACTCAGCAAGCTTCACAGAAGATCCGGGAGCACAGATATACGAGGACGTACCCCCAGGCTCCCCCTTCTACGACTTTATCAACCGCTTGAGCCACCGCTCAGTAATGGGAGGGTACACATGCGGAGTGCAACCTGATGAGCCATGTATCCTACCTGGGAACAGGCCATACTTCAGGCCCTCGTCCAATGCATCTCGCGGGCAGCTATCGAAGATGGTGTCTAACGCAGCAGGATTCGTAGAGCCACAAAGCGGACAGAGCTTCGAGGATGTAGGAGCAGGGTCAGCGTTCTACATCTTTGTGGAGAGACTGGCAACGAGAGGGGTAATGGGAGGATACACATGCGGAGGAGTGAACCCGGAGACGGGGGAGGCCGAGCCATGCCAACCAGGAAGCCGAGCATACTTCAGGCCAGGGAACACAGTAACAAGAGGGCAGAGCGCGAAGATCGTAGCTAACACCTTCTTCCCCAACTGCCAGACGCCTCTACATGCCCTTGCGCGACCATGATATGATCGTGCAGCTAGCAGTAACCCCTTAGCTTTTGAAAGTAGAACAAACCAGTCTCAACCCGTAGGGTTGAGACTGGTTTGTTCTTGATAAGAACAGCTCTTTCCCATTGCACTCTTTGACTAGCCACAGTTTCGGCGGTAGAAGGGCGCAGCCGGGATACGCTCTGTCATACGTCCGTCGATGGCTACAA
>JALYYZ010000005.1 GCA_030945985.1 Chloroflexota bacterium | reverse complement strand
ACCCCGTCGGCACCCCCGAGCGCCAGCCCATACATGTAAGGTCTCCCTATCAGCACCGCTTTAGCTCCCAGCGCTAGCGCCTTCAGGACATCAGTGCCGCGTCTCACCCCGCCGTCCATGAGCACTTCTACGCGCCCATCTACAGCCTCAACTACTTCAGGTAGGGCAGCTATGCCGGAAGGCGCCGAGTCGAGTTGCCTGCCTCCATGATTGCTCACGACCACGCACCGCGCGCCGTGCTCCACGGCCAGCGCGCCGTCTTCTCCAGTGAGCACGCCCTTGACCAGTACGGGCAGCTTTGTTATAGAGCAAAGCCAATCTACATCTTTCCAGGAGAGAGAAGGGTCCCACTTGGAGGCGATATAGCTGCCGAGGCCCGATGCCTTGCCCACCACTCCTACAGGCATATTCTCCAGTTGCACTTCCACGAAATTAGCCAGAGGGTGTGGGAAAGAATAGGCGTTACGAAGGTCGCGCTCGCGATGCCCTATGTAGGGAACGTCCACGGTGAGGCAGAGCCCCAGATAGCCCGCCTCTTCCGCACGCTGCACCAGCATGCGGGTAATTTCTTTGTCTTTATAAACGTACAACTGGAACATCTTGGGGCATGCGCTGGCGGCTGCTACATCCTCCAGCCTGGTGGTCGCAAGAGTAGAGAGTATCATGCCTGTGCGCGACATCGCAGCCCCACGGGCCGTAGCCAGCTCGCCATCGTCGCAACAGAGCTTGTGCCCTGCCGTAGGAGCCAACATGACCGGCAAGCTGATAGGTATGCCCAGCACCGATGTGGAGGTATCGACGTTACTCACATCGACAAGCACACGCGGACGCAGGGTAATCCGGTCGAAATCCGAGTGGTTGCGATGCAAGCTCACTTCATCATCAGCCCCACCGGCGATATAATCGAAGGCCCCCGGTTCTATATGCTCGCGGGCCAGGGCTTCCAGTTCAAGTAGATTGGTAAATAGTTGCATAGTAAAACTCCAATGAGGATGTCCTGTGCATGGCGAAACTCATCCACGGGTGCGCAGGCGATGTACTAGCTTAGGCGTAAGACCTGTCGATGGGAAAATCTCGGTCTAAAGTCTGATTGACATCTTTCGCGGCACGAACGTATAATACTACCACAGCAGAATAAAGCACAAGGCAACGAAGGAGAGGAGTAAGACGCCTCCCGCCGCAGCAGAGAAGAGGGGTCACCGGCTGAAAGCTCCACTCGGCAAAACGTCTGAACGTCGCTCCGGAGCCTGTGGGTGAACATGCTTTTAGGCACTTTAGCCCACACGGATGCGCCCGTTACAGCGCATAAGAGGGCACCCACGCGATTTAATCGCACATCTGAACTTAGATGAGGCTGCCGAAGCAAGGTGGTACCACGAAGGCTTACATCCTTTCGTCCTGCGCATGGACGAGGGGATTTTTGTTTTAAAGGTTTAGAGTGGTTCACGGTAAAGGGGGAGAAAGTTATGCCAAACAAGCAAACAGACAGCCATGCGGAAATGGAGAAAGCATACAGCCACGAAACTGTAGAGAGCCGGTGGTACGCCTGGTGGGAAGAAGAGGGCTACTTCACACCGGAGCGCGACCCTGAGAAAAAGCCTTTCACCATCATCATGCCCCCTCCCAACGTAACGGGCGAGTTGCACATGGGCCATGCGCTTACCAACGCCGTGGAGGATATTCTCATACGGTGGCGGAGGATGCAGGGTTACGAGGCTCTATACCTGCCAGGTGAGGACCATGCCGGTATAGCGGGCCAGTATGTAGTGGAGAAAGAGCTTGCCAAAGAGGGCCTCTCCAGACACGATATAGGTCGTGACGCCTTTCTGGAGCGAGCGTGGTCGTGGATGAACCTCTACCGTCCGAAGATACGCTACCAACTCCGCCGCCTGGGCGCTTCCTGCGATTGGACGCGCGAGCGCTTTACTATGGACTCGGGCCCCGCAGAGGCGGTGCGGGTGGTATTCAAGCACCTCTTCGACAAAGGTCTGATCTATCGAGGCGAGCGCATAATAAACTGGTGCCCGCGCTGCATGACCACGCTTTCAGACATTGAAGTAGAAAACGAAGAGGAGCAAGGCCACCTCTGGACGTTGCGCTACCCCCTCTCCAATGATCCCACTCAGGGAATAGACGTAGCCACCACGCGCCCCGAGACAATGATAGGCGATACCGCTGTGGCCGTACACCCTGACGACGAGCGCTGGCAGCACCTGATCGGCAAGAGCGTGATGCTGCCTATTATGGATCGCCCCATCCCGGTCGTAGCCGACCATGCTGTGAAGAAGGAGTTTGGCACGGGCGCAGTGAAAATCACACCTGGTCACGACCCGCTCGACTTCGAGATAGGACAGCGACACAGCTTGCCCGTGATCAGCCTGCTCAACCTCGACGGTACTATGAACGAGAACGCCGGGCGCTTCGCCGGCCTCCCTGTCGAAGAGGCTCGCCGCCAGGTTGTAGCAGAGCTTGAACAGTTGGGCGCCCTCATCAAGATCGAGCCGTACACCCATAGCGTGCCGCACTGCGAGCGATGCGACGCGGTGCTGGAGCCGATTGTGTCCAACCAGTGGTTCGTAAGTATGAAGCCGCTGGCGAAACCTGCCGTCGAGGCCATGCGCCAGGGAGAGGTACGGATCGT
>JALYYZ010000004.1 GCA_030945985.1 Chloroflexota bacterium | reverse complement strand
CCTCTATAGATTTGGCAAGGCTGTACGCGCGCCGCTCCGTCTCGTCCGCCAGGCGCGGTGCCCTCTCACCTCCAGTATGAGTATGGTCAGTATGAGTATGGTCTATCTCTTCTCTCCCTGTGCTCTCCTCTTCGCCGTCTTCGAGCATGGCGACACCGACAAGCTCGGGCAGCCTGGAGGCTACGTAGCTTGTACGGCCAGGCGATACCCCCAGGGCCTTGGCCATCTCCCGCCACGCCGAGCGCAGCCTGAAGGTGATATGAGTGCCCACCGTGGCTACGTGGTCGCGACCATAGTGCTTGTAGATGTAGTGCAGCACCTCGTCACGCCTGCGCCAGCAGAGGTCCAGGTCTATGTCGGGCAGTTCGAATTCGGCGCGCGAGAGGTTCAGGAAGCGCTCAAAAAGGAGTCCGTTGGCGAGTGGGTCTACCTGGGTGATGCCCAGCACGTAGGCCACCAGGCTATTTGCCGCCGAGCCTCGCGCCATAATCGGTATATCGTTGCGCCGCGCGAACTGGGCAATGTCATACACCACCAGAAAGTACGGGGAGAAGCCAAGCGTCTCGATAACCTCCAATTCGTTTTTGAGGCGCGATATAACCCCTTCTGTGAGCGGCTTGTAGAGCCTGGTAGCCCCGGCGAAGCAGCGCTTCCAAAGCCTCGAAAAGTGGGTGTCATTCCCCACGTCAATCAGAGGAAAGAGCGGTTTACCGAGTGGTAGCTCTACGTTACACTCTTTAGATATATGCAGCGTATTTGCCAGCGCCTGTGGATACTCTTTGAAGAGCATTTCCATCTCATCCGAGCTTTTGAAGTAGCGCCTGGTGCCAACTTCCAGGTGGAGCGCGTCACTGCTTTGTAATTCGCCCCCCACACTTTGCAGCGAAGGCGGTAGTGCACCTGCACTCAGCATGTCCGCGCCCAGCCTGCCGGTTCCGGCGTGCATCGATACCCTCCCCAGGCGTACCGCAGCCAGGGCGAGAGCCGTAGGGGCATCTTCGGGACGCAGGTATAGCACGCTGTTGGTTGCCACAACGGGTATACCAAGCTCTGCTCCCAGGCTCGCCAATTGGGACATAGTGGCAAGGTCCTCGCTATCACCCCTCAGAACTTGAAGTTCCAGGAAAAAATTGCCCTCGCCGAAGGCGCTTAGCAGCATACCTGTAGCCTTCACCGCCTGTGCCTTTTTACCTTCGCGCATGAGGCGGTTCACCAGGCCGTGCTCGCCTCCTGAGAGGGCCACCAGGCCGCGTGTGTGCCGCCCCGAGAGCAGCATCTCGCGCGGCAGGCGCGGCTCTTTAGCCAGCCGCCAAGCCTGCGGCTTTCTTTCCGCGCCGAACACAGGCACGCCCCATACTCCCGACTCCCAGGGGAGTATCTCATCATCCTCTTCCTCGCTGAATCCGGCAGGTTGTAGGCTGCCGGGGTCCGCTTGCAGGCGAAGCACCGTGCATAAGTGGCACAGGTTTCGGTAGCCGTCGTTGTTACGTGCCAGCAAGGTAAGGCTCGAACCGTCGTCCAGGTCGGCCACCATGCCGATTATAGGCTTGATGCCTGCTTTCAACGCTTCTACATAGAAGCGTACCGCGCCATACATGCTGTTGCGATCGGTGAGGGCCACACTCGGCATCTTCAGCCTACGAGCCTCTCTCACGAGAGCCTGGGGCAAGGCAGTTCCCTCCAGCATCGAGTAGGCCGACCGGCAGTGTAGGTGAACAAACCCCATATAAGCCCCTGTAGCATGTAACTCACACAATATTATGTGTCTGTACAATACATAGCACAGAACTTATGTTCTAGTCAATAGCCTTATGCTCAGCTTTATGTGCTGTATTCACTACAGAGGAGAAGAGGAGGAACAAAAACAAATCCGAACCTGCCAGGTTCGGATTTGTTTTTGTTCCTCAAGAGCGACACTAATATCTTACCAACTAAGTTGTGTTGGTATTGTTTTGTTTCCTTCTTTCTCACCATGTGAGAAAGAGTCAGAGCTAGATCACGGCTGCCCGAATGCGCGAGGACGCCCAGTCTATAGCTATGACCACCAGGGCTATAGCTAACAATGCTGTACCCGCCTGGTTCCACTGGAGCAGGTTGATGAACTGCAACAATATAAAGCCGACGCCGCCCCCGCCCACGAAGCCGATAACGGTGGACATACGTACGTTGCGGTCCCAGGTATAGAGAGTAAAGGATAGGAACTGTGGAATGAACTGAGGAATTACGGCGTAATTGATCACCTGTAGGCGGCTCGCGCCTGTTGCGGTGAGGGCCTCTATAGGGCCTGGGTCTATAGACTCTATAGCCTCAGAAAAGAGCTTACCAAGCGAGGCGGTTGAGTAAACCACAAGGGAGAGGACACCGGCAAAAGGTCCAAGACCCACTGTTGCCGCAAACACCACCGCAAGGATGAGCACTTCTATAGAGCGTAAGGTGTTGAGCAAAGTGCGCGCTAATGTATAGACCGTATTACCGATTATCGTGTGCCCCATCAGGTTACGCGCCGCCAGGAAGCTGATAGGTATGCTAAAGATAACGGCGAAAGCGGTACCCATGAGAGCTGTAAAGATGGTCTCGATCATCTTATCTTTGATTAGCCCCACGGTTGGACTCAGATACGGTGTGCCGTAATCCCAGGTCTGGTCGACGGCTATAGTATTTGGGAAGCCGGAGGAATTGATAACCCGATCCGGGTCGGAAGGAACACTCACCTTCGATGTAAAGGAGCCTTTAGCATCGGAGACAAAGAGACCCAGGTCCTGCACGGATGCGCTCTGACCTGTGCTGCGCCAGAGAACCTTACCGGCAGTGCTGGGGCGGAACCCGCTACCTGTGAGGGTGAGTTCCTGACCGGGCGCTACGGCATCGGCTGAGATACTCAGAGTTACCGTGTAACTATCGCTGACGGTCACATCAGTACGAACGGTCTGCCCGGCGCTGATTGAAGGTACAAGAGTATCGGCCGCCTGTACGGGCTTGGCTCCAGGGTCGGGTTTGGCCACGCCTAATATACTCGAAGCTGCAAGCTCGATTTTGGCCTGGTCATGAGAGATGATGTCGGGGTGGAAAATGTCGCTAATAAAGCGCCCGATGTTGGGAGATTTCTGCACAAGCAGAGGAAGGTCAATCTCAGACTGTTTCCAGCCGAAAACCAGCCCGGCTGCCAGTGCCACAAAGAGCAGCGTGGAGAACCACGAACGCAGGAAGAAAGGCTTTGGTCGCCTGGCAGGAGCGGGTGGAGGGGGCGTAGACCTGAGAGCGCCGGCTCGTGCATCAGGGGTTACGGCAGGTTTCTCTATAATAGCCATTAGCGCATGCCTCCTGCTGCTGTCGCCGTAGCGCTGCCTAAAAGCTTACCCTGGCCTGGACCTATCTCCACTTCCACGGCATCCTCCCCATAGATGTCGCGGAACTTCTCCTCGTCGATCTCCATAGCCGGACCGTCAAAGACGATATGCCCACCCTCGCCATCATTGCGTAATGCAAGCACACGATCTGCATAGCGCCTTGCCAGCGAGAGAAAGTGGAGATTGCACAGGACGGTGATGCCATCCTCTTTGTTTATCTGTTCAAGGTACTTCATAACCGAATGCGAAGTGGCGGGGTCGAGCGAGGCGACAGGCTCGTCGGCGAGCATAAGCTTCGGTTCCTGCATAAGTGCGCGAGCGATAGCCACCCGCTGCTGCTGACCACCCGAGAGGGTATCAGCGCGAGCATATGCCTTGTAGGGTATGCCTACGCGCTCCAGGTTCTTCATGGCAAGGTCATAGTCTGCCTGCGGAAAGCGATGGAAGATTGTGGGGAGCAGACTCCGGTAGCCAAGCCGGCCGGTGAGCACATTTGTCATAACTGAGGAGCGCTTGACTATGTTGAACTGCTGAAAGATCATGCCTATCTTTAGCCTGATACTGCGTATCTGGGCCGCCGAGGCCGTAGTAACCTCCTCGTTGTCCAGCCAAATCTTACCGGAGGACGGCTTGATGAGGCCGTTGATACAGCGTAACAGGGTTGATTTGCCGGAGCCCGACAGGCCAATGATGACCACAAACTGGCCGTCCGGTACCTCCAGTGAGACGTCATGTAGAGCCTTTGTCCCGTCATCGTAAATCTTGCTAAGATGCTCTATCTTTAGCATAAATCTCCCCTTTGCGCTGCGATTTTGCAGCCTTATAATAACATAAAGCTGTGGGTGCTGCCCTGAACAATGAGGAGCCGAGTACGTGGTGGACGCGTAGTATCGCAAAGGCTGCCGTCTATCTCCGCTGAGACGGAAACCGTATGAGCCTCATGCGCTATAATATGGAGTTGTCGAATTGATCCTGTGGAAGGTAATTTCACTATCTTGGAGGAAAGAATAGATGGCGCGTCAAATAAGTCTGGTAGTGCCTACTGTCTCCTGTGACCATTGCAAGCATACAATAGAAAGTACCCTTAAGGGCCTGGATGGTGTAAACGACGCCGTCGTAGACGTAGCGAACAAACGGGTAGCTCTCAACTACGATCCCGAGAAAGTGGATCTTTCTACGTTAGAAGAAGCGCTCTCAGAAGAAGGATACGACGTAGCTAGCA
>JALYYZ010000410.1 GCA_030945985.1 Chloroflexota bacterium | reverse complement strand
GCGCCAGGGGCGTTGCGAGCATCCACCCAGACAACGTGTACGCCGTCCGTGCTGGGATCGTAGGCGTTGGAGCTGTCGACAGAGATCGTATAAGGTTGCCTGGCGGTGACATCCTCGCCCATCACGGCGCACTTGCCTGTGCCGCAGTCGGCATAGACCAGGGTATTGCCTGCGATGCTCGGCGACGATTGCACGCCTTTGCCGCCGGCTATAGCCACAGGGGTGGAAGCGGCAATCTTGGGCTGAGCGGTCGGGGTCTGGAGCAGCGGGGCCGCAAGAGAAACAGCCGGCACACCGAGCGCCAGGGCGCCGGCTAATAGTAAACGCCGGTTGTGAGAGGTTCTAATACGCGGGAATAGGCGCATCGATCAGGTCCTTTCAGATAGGTTGTTGGCATCCGGCAAAGTGCCTGCCAAAGATTACGATACAGGGTGAGAGGGGAATCTGTCAACGCACTTTTGTTACAGGAGTGTAAAACTGTCGTTCTCAAAGTCTGAACGCTTACGTTCCGAAGGCTCACCAAACCTATGTGCCACATTGGCGCTCATATGATACACGTATCTTGCAGGCTCTAACCCTATGGTCTGAGCGGGTGCTTCTCTTTCAAGCGAAAGGTGCCTAGCTGAGAGAGGAGCACATCGTAGGGCGGCTGGTTCTCGGTGTGTAGCTCAAAGACGGCGCGCTCGAAATATTGCACTGTGTATGGCTTGTTGTCCAAATCGCTTACTTCGGTGAATTCCTCGGATATAGGGTAGCCCTGCTGAGCTAGTCCTCCATGCTGTTGCCAGTACTGGAGGAACTTACCACCCAGGTGTTTGTTCGTTTGTGGAAAGAGAATGGCATCGGGTGATGTCGAGGGCTGCTCCCCAGAGGGAGGTGAAGGATACATCTTTTTGAAGCGGAACGTGCCCAGTTGAGAGAGCAGCACATTAAAAGGGGCCGGGTTTTCTGGGTGATACTCAAAGACACCCCGCTCAAAATATTGTACTGTATAGATTTTGCCGTCAACGTCGGAAGCTTCGCGCATCACGCCGGATATGGGATAACCCTGTTGGGCGAGGCCTCCATTGCGCTGCCAGTAGTCGAGGAAGAGGCCACTCACCTCCTGTCCTGTCTGACGAAAGGGCTGGCTACCTTTTCCGGGCAGAACAGGTGGGGCGGGTTCGGCTGCTTGCAGTGTGATCCCTGTGATGGTTGATCCCAATATGTCGAGATTATCGAAGCCACGAGAGTTATCGACCCAGGCGACACTATTTCCCGAAACAACAGGCGAGTTCTGTACACCCGGACCTGTAAAGATCGGAAACTCCGCATGAGTCGCCAGGTCATAGCCATATATATCGGAGTCGGTGCCGGATTTATCCGGCTCATTGCGGAAGTCGGCCCATACTATGAGGTTGCCGGAGATCGAGGGTTGTATCTGGCTGCCTGGGGCCGTGGTGATGGGAAACTCCTTGTGCGTGGAAAGATCATAGGCGTAGATGTCTGAGCTGTTATCGCCTTTGCGCCAATCGGTCCATACTACTATGTTGCCGGAGATAGCGGGGTCGGTCTGGGTATCGGGGGCATTGGTAATCGGAAATTCCTGGCCTGTAACCAGGTCGTAGGCGTAGATATCTGAGTTCTTGCCGTTGGGATCGGGCTCATTCCTGTAATCCACCCATACTACTACCCTGCCATTTGTTACAGGTCGCACCTGGGCGCCGTGTGCCCCTGAGATGGGTGTCTCCTGGCCCGAGGCAATATTGTACATAACAATACGGCCCGACTGGGGGTCGCCTTCGCTCTGGGCACCACGGAAGTCCGACCAGACAACAGTGTTCCCCCAGACGGCAGGGCGATTCTGCATGCGTGGCGCTTTCGTTATATTGAAGGGCTTCTTCTCTTCGAGCAAAGATCCGTAAATATCAAAGTTGTTGAGGCGATTCTCGCCATTGCTCCCCGTGACATTGCGCCCGTCTCGCCAGACCACACGTACTCCATCCGTGGAGGGTTGGGCCTCGTCCCAGTCCGACTCAGCCAGTGGAAATGGCTGGCGCGCCGTGAGGTCCTCAGCCCAAACGTTGCAATGGATGCCGTGGCAATTGGTGTAGACCAGTGTGTTTGCTGCCATGCTGGGGCTTAGTTGGCTACCGGGACCACCGGCAAGCACAAAGCTGGGAGAAGCATGGGGGCTATTTTTCTGAGCAGCCGCTGGCCGAGAAAGATGTAGGGACGCAAGTACATATGCTGCCAGTAACAGTGCTCCGAGAGTTCGACCATTCATGCCGGGACGCGGATAGTGGCGGATAGGCTGGAAAGGCATCAGGTTCGAGAGATCAGAAGGGTAGAGTTGATTACTGACCTACTCGCCATAGGGCGTCCAGATGTTCTTGACGTGGGTGGCCTCTCGGAGGAATTCCTGGCCTTCGCCCTGCCGCTTGTCAAGCCAGTCGCGCGTATGCCCATAATTTACCCAGGTGCGCTTCATATTGCCGGCAGATGCATATTCTACACTCTTGCTGCCTTCGGCGGTGCCGAAATACCAGGAGGCATCTACATCATCGTGTTCGGCCAACACCTTACTCAGGATTTCACGCGGGCCGGTGACTATGTTAACTACACCTGCGGGTAGATCTGAGGTTTCCAGCACGCTGTAGAAATCGGTCGCGCTAAGGGGGTGGCGCTCGGAGGGTACTACGACCACGGTGTTGCCGGTGCAGATAGAGGGGGCCACAAGCGAGATGAAGCCGAGCAGCGGGTAATCTTCAGGGCAGATGAGCGAGACTGCCCCGATAGGCTCCGGCATGGCGAGGGTGACGTTGCGCGACGGGGTGCGATGGACGGCGCCATCGTGCTTGTCGGCCCAGGCAGCATAGGTAAAGAGACGCTCGATAGAGGCATCTACCTCGCGAGTGGCAGCTTCCTGGTCAGAGCCGGTCATGCGGCGTATCTGCATCGCGAACTCGGAGGCCCGGACGGAGAGGTTTTCCGCTATATAGTAGAGTATCTGAGCGCGATTGTGCCCGGTCGCTGAAGCCCAGGAGGAGGCTGCGTGGGCGGCTTCTACGGCGTTGCGTATATCTTTACGGTTGCCCAGTCCCACTTCTCCGAGCAAACGCCCCTCCGAGCCGTAGACGGGCATACTGTAGCCCGAGTCGGGACGGGCCTGCTTGCCGCCGATGAACATCTTGGGCGTGCGATCTATCGGCGGGAGCAGAGGTGAAGGATTGGTGGGCAAGCCCAGTACAGGCTCGCCCGCGTGACCATCACCATTCGAGTGTGATGTGGTGGATTCGCGCTCTTCTGTTCCGCTAGCAGGCTCTGCTGAGAGGCTATGGGCGACGGAGGCTTCCCACAGAGGCTTTACATACTCGTAGAGGCCCTCTTTGCCGCCTTCGCGCCCGTAGCCGCTCTCACGATAGCCGCCAAAGCCGGAAGCTGCATCGAAAAGGTTGGTGCTGTTGATCCATACTGTGCCCGCCTTGAGCTTGGACGCTACATCGAGCGCGAGGTTGATATTCTCGCTCCACACTGAAGCTGCAAGGCCGAAGCGCGTGTTGTTGGCCAGCGCCACAGCCTCAGATGGCGTGCGGAAGGTCATAGAAACGAGCACAGGGCCAAATATCTCGACCTGAGCGATGGTTGAGGCGGGTGATACATCGGTGAAGAGGGTCGGAGGGAAGAAGCTGCCTTCTGTGGGGCAAGACCATGACGGCTGCCAGAGGGTTGCGCCTTCGCTTTGCCCTAGTTCCACCAGGCGATGAATCTCCTTTAGCTGAACAGGTCCGACGATAGCACCAATATCGACGGCTTTATCTAGGGGATCACCTATACGCAGGCGTTCCATCCTCTCTCTCAATTTCTTGACCAGGCGTCCCTCAATATTTTCTTGTACCAGGAGGCGAGAACCGGCGCAACAGACCTGGCCCTGGTTAAACCAGATTGCGTCGACCACACCTTCTACAACGCTGTCCAGGTCCGAATCATCGAAGACGATAAAGGGAGACTTGCCGCCAAGCTCAAGTGAGATCCGCTTGCCGCTGCCTGCTGTGACCTTGCGTATGTGGCGGCCTACGTCGGTTGAGCCCGTAAAGGCTATCTTGCTTATATCAGGGTGGTTGAGGATAGCATCGCCCACCTGGCGGGCGTCACCCGTTACTATATTGACCACCCCAGGAGGAAGACCGATTTCTTCACATATCTGAGCGAAGGCGAGCGCTGTCAGTGGAGTGTAGCTGGCGGGCTTGAGCACGACCGTGTTGCCCATGGCCAGGGCTGGGGCGATCTTCCACGAGAGCATAAGCATCGGAAAATTCCAGGGTATAATCTGGCCCACAACGCCCA
Source organism: Chloroflexota bacterium (assembly GCA_030945985.1). GTDB lineage: Bacteria > Chloroflexota > Chloroflexia > QHBQ01 > JADMIH01 > JADMIH01. The sequence goes on along the minus strand of JALYYZ010000410.1, from coordinate 2,642 downwards.
GTGGGAGCATACCAGGTAGTTCCGTCTCCATAAGCTGAGCCCAACCTGCATGGTAGTAGAAGTGACGAGCTACCAGCGGTATGTCTATGTCACGTGTCTCGCGAATGGTCTTGCCATTGTCCAGGCTCTCCAGCACAGCGAGCAGGCGAGAGTGCTTTTGCACCTGCCGAGCAATAGCGTAAAGGTAGCGCGCGCGAACGTGGCCTGGGGTCTTGCTCCAGTTCTCAAAGGCGCGACTGGCGGCCTGTACGGCAAGGTCCACATCTCCTGAAGTGCCAAGCGCCACCTGAGCAAGTGGCTTGCTTGTAGAAGGGTTGTCGGTAGTGAAGTACTTGCCGCTTGCGGGTTCGCGCCACGCGCCATCTATGAATAGACCGAAAGGCTGGTGCTTATCTATCCACTCGAGACCGGGGTTGGCTGCTTCAGGGGCTGGACCATACTCCAGCGTCTCGAAAATATCTGCTACTGTCGCCATATTAGCTCTCCTCTTCGCCTGACCCCTACTATGCCACACCTTTCGGCAGCAGGCGACGCAACAACTCAACCTGGCCTAAATGCGCGGCTTCGTGAGAGATGATGTGCCATATTATCCAGTCTACAGTGTATAGCCGGCTGCGCTTCTCGACGCCCGGCGATGTCTCGGCCTCACCCACTAGGCGGGGCAAATCAGCGTCGGTAAAGCCGCGTAATACCTCCAGGGTTCGCTCGCGAGATGCGTCCAGCTTTGCTACGTACCATTCTAGCGCTCTTTCCGAGACCTGTGGCACGCCCACACGTATTGGCATAGCCTCAGACCACTCGCCCGTGTAACTGGCGCTGGGCAGCCCGAGTATATCTTCGTGTATCCACGACCATTCTACTGCGTCGAGATGCAATAGGAGCGTACCTATCGACTCTATGCTCTCATCAGGGTGCCAGTCAAGCTGCCAGGCGTCCAGTCCTCTAAGTTCCCTCTTCAGATCAGCACGCACTTCATTCCACTGCGCGACGTACCTGCCTACCTGCTTATCATACCCCTGGATGGGATCGCAGGTGGTGATTTCAGGGTTGGCAGCGGTTGGTGTTTGCATAGTCTAATCCTCCTCGGCTCCTAGTGCGGCTTCATGGACCTTTTAGCTTTGGAAAGAAAAACAAATCAAAACCCTGCGGGTTTTGATTTGTTTGTTTTTGAAAAGAAGATCTCTTTCCCCAAGAGGTACGTGGAAGCTGCACCAGCAGCAGTTCACCCAGCCCGACCTGCCAAGAGGTGTAAGAGGTTTCCTGCTTATTCTGTCGTCTTGGAAACATCGGATCCAGCCCTACGATCCCTTGCGCTTGCGCGGGTAAGCAATCAGGTTTCATAGATACCACTCCGCGCCACGAAGAGGTTTCACGTTAGCCTCTATAAAGTAAACATACGCATCTTCAACATAAACTCCGTTGAAGAAACTTTCGTGCAGTTTTTGCCCGGCAAGCCTGGTGCGCTCGTTAACCGAGGCCAGGGTCCTCACTAGCTTGTCCTTATCACTAAGAAAAGTAATATTCTGTAGAGCCAGTCCAATCGCCTTATGGGCATCCTGATCGTACAGCAGCGTAAGAAGATCGGTGTACAGCCCCCTGGGGCCGTCGCGGTCCACGCGCGGCGAAGCCAGGACCAATCTCCATTCTTGCGCCTCCGAGAAATATAACCACAACGCGGCAACCACATCGAAGCGGGAAGGTTCGCTACGTAGACGGCGCAACAATCGCTCGCCGGCATCGATCATAGGCTCCGTCAGGAGCTCTCCTACCAGAAGTTCTTTAGCCATGTCAATATACCGTCCCCACTATCTGTAATGGCACTATAGAGGTCTAAAGCTCTCGCACGTGTTATTGAATGCTCATATCTACTTTGCTCCGACCAATCTTTCGCTGTAGTCCAGTTAGCATTGAACATACGATTTGAAGCAACTTCAACGGCATGCGTTTTCTGGATGCCTGCCGGTTCTAGAAGCCTGGTAAGATCATGGATGTACATTTTTCTTACTCTTTCCACATCAGGAGGGAAAGCGTACCTTTTCGTCTGCCTGGCAATGCAAGCCTTGAGCGCGTATTCAACGGAGTATCCAGCCAGGTAGTAAGCTCCAGCGTACTGTTTGTTGTCGAGCAATATCTTTGCTTCACGTATTCGCAACTCCGCAAGTTTCTGAAAATCAGCGCGATTCATTCATGGCAGTCCTTATGGCATAGGATGTCGGTATGCCGCCGAGTAGCGACCCGTCAGGTAGAACTCGAGTTGGCGCTCTATGTCGGTGAGCAGGCCACTTGCCCCTATGCGAAAGAGTTCAGGCATCATCCACTCGGTGCCCAATTCCTCCTTCATCAGTATAAGCCAGTCAAGCGCCTGCTTGGCCGTGCGTATGCCTCCGGCCGGTTTGAAGCCTACTTTGTGACCTGTTCTGTCCTGGTACTCGCGAATAGAGCGCACCATCACCGTACTCACAGGCAAGGTGGCATTGGTGGCTTCTTTGCCGGTGGAGGTCTTGATGAAGTCGGAGCCAGCCATCATGCAGACTATTGACGCTTGATAAACGTTGCGGAGGGTAGCAAGCTCTCCTGTAGCCAGAATAGACTTCATGTGAGCATCACCACATGCTGCACGGAAAGCGCGCACCTCATCGTAT
>JALYYZ010000384.1 GCA_030945985.1 Chloroflexota bacterium | reverse complement strand
CTTACCAGGAAAGTATTAATGGTTGCATTCCATCTCACATGGTGAGATGGAATGCAACAAAACAATCAATCTTTTGCTGGTGACGTACTAGGATTAGCGTTTCCATACGCATAGCACTGCGTTCCAGACCACTTTTCGGCATGAGTTTGTTGTATGCTGCCGCTTGCGCCGGTACCTGTAGCCCCGGTGTTACCGTAGGGGTCAGCGCAAACGCCAACCAGGCAAACGTTAGAGGGGTTTGGGTCTGGCACGGTGACCCGGCCCTGACCATCCCAGTCTAAGCAGTGGTGGTAACTCCATTGTATAGTTCTACTAAACAAGTACTCCCTCGACCTCTAAACCTCCCGAGCCCTATGCTATACTCAGGGCAACTGCGCCCTCGCTCTTCGAGGAGCAGGCCACAACAACAGTAGACGCACAGACTCGATGCGCCAATATGGACCAGTAATGACCTTATAATCAGGCAGTTGGGGATCCCGCGCAATCGACCACTTATACTCCTCCTGACAATCGGATGTAGCCGCAGATTGTAGCCACCCACAGAGGAGCAGGAAGAAAATCATGGCAACGCAAAGACCCAAGAGAGACAACCGGAAAGGTGGGCCTCAGCGCATCGCGGGCACTCCGCTCAGACCGCCTGTAATCGCGCCACTATTGCTCCTCCTGCTTGCGGCAGTAGTCGCAGGTGGTTGGTTCTCAATGAACAGCATAAGCCTGCGAGATCCACTCTCGGCAGGCAGACCTGCGCCGGTTGATGTCAGCGCGCAGGATGGAGGTAGGAGCCCAAATCCTGCACAGGCCGCTACGGGCAAGCAGGTCATACCGGCAGCTACTGCTCAGGTCACTGCCCACTCACAAGCTATACCGGGGACCACACAAGCCACTGCTCCCCAGGCCACTACCCACACACAAGCTGCTAGACCGGCGGTGACCGCACAGGACATTCCGTGGCCTGAACCAACCCAGGTAAGCCAAGCTGTCCAGGCCGGCCAGCCGAACGCGGCGACACGGACCGCGCTTGCCACAACTGCTGAGATAACAGCGCTGGCGGCTGTAACGCAGAGCGCGCCCATGGATGCCGCCGGGATCGTTCGGCGCGCCATGCAGGCTGAGAAGGACCCGTCCGGGTTCGGGCTGCGCAGCTACTACGGGACAATCGTCAGCCCAAGCGGCCCTGACCAGTATCCTGCTCAGACGTGGTTCCAGGCGCCTGCCCATAAGCGGGTGCAGGTGAGCAACGGGCCGACCTTCCTGTTCGATGCCACCCGCGCGTGGAGGATGGATCGAGGGCGGGTGAGCCTCATAGATCCAGGTAGATGGGGCGGCCCGGCTACAGGCTTCTTGCGCATTCCCTTTGCGTTGCAGGACGCCGGGGCTCGCCTCCTCAAGACGGAGAATATCGCCGGACGTGCTGCCTACGTCCTGGAACTGTCGCCCGGCCCTTCCACCCCTCCACCCTCTCCAAAGGAGCCGGGGAACGGTTTTCATCTTGCCAGGGTGTGGTTCGACCAACAGTTTTACATCCCGCTCAGGATAGATCTGATCAGCGACGTAGGACAGGCAGAGATGACATGGTCCTTCGGCAGCTTCACGGCCAACCCCACACTTGATGGGGTGCTCTTCGCCTTTACTCTGTCGACGGGCGTGACGGTGGACGCTGAGAGAGCGCCCGACGCGATGGAGATCGAGCTGCTATGGGGCCAGCAAGCGGCGAAGGTGGCGTATACCCTCTTCAGGCCGGCGCCCGGCAGCATGCCCACCCGCTTTACAGCTCTCGGAGGTCCAGTCAGCACGCGTGGTGCCTGGACCTCCGAGAGCTACTACAGCAGGCAACCCGCCGACAACTTCAGTGGCCTCCCCTCCGGTGTGACGATCATCGAGATGGCCGCGCGTCCGGTCTCTGCGGCAATGCCCGTACTGCCAACAGCTTACCCGATACCGCCTGCGCAGGGGCCGACCTCCGCACCGCTGCTCTCTAACGCGCCGGCGGCTACAAAGCCGCAACCCTCACCAACTCTGGAGGTGCCGGCCCTGGGGGTGCCGGCCCTGGAGATGCCGGCCGGCTCCACTATGCCTGTTCAGATCGGTTCCTATTCAGGGAGCTATGTAGAGGGGAACAACAGCAGGTGGGTCGTCTTTGAGCAGGACGGCACCCAGATTTGGGTCGAAGGCCAGGGCAACGTCAGCAAGGCCGAGTTACTGACCGTTGCCGGCGCGCTCCGCCCTGTGCAGGTCCCGGCTGCTGTAACGCCGGTGGCCGTGCCCACGCTTCCGCTGCCTGTCCCCACAGCCCAGGCGCTCGCCACCCAGGGTGCCCAAGCCGGCATGAGCCATTTCGGCGAGGGCGAGATAGAGTTCGTCGACGCCTTACACGGTTGGTACTTGGCCGACCGCTGTTCGGACGGCCAGGAGGGTAACTGCACCAGACAGATTGTCGCCACGAGAGACGGCGGAGCAAGTTGGATCATGGCCGGGTCCCAACCGCGCGGCATCAGCCACATACGCTTCGCAAACAGCGTGGACGGCTGGGCGTATGGTCCTGCTCTCTACTCGACCCACGATGGGGGCGCATCGTGGGCCGTGAGCAACATTGTACCGGGCGACTCTGGGATCGAAGTTACCGGCGTGGAGTGGCTGGGAGGCAAAGTTGCTGCGCTGGCACAAAGCTGCATGCCTGACCCGGCCCGGATGAGCACGGCCTGTGCATCTACACTCTACATCTCGGAGGACAGAGGTGCAACGTGGCGACCCGTGCGCAAGATGCCCGCTGTGCAGTTGACGGGAGGCCGGCTTGGGCGCAGCGCCCTGAGCCCGCAGGCACCGGCGGCGCGTGAGGGTTGGCTCCAGACCAAAGAGGCGCTGCTCGTGACCCACGACGGAGGCGGAACATGGCAGGCGCACGCAGGGATGCCATGCTCGCAAGAAGATGGGATGCCGCTGATCGGAGGCGATATGAAGCAGGGGCTTTGGTTGGTCTGCGGCAACCAACCAGGAGCGGGAAGCCAGAAGAAGAGCGTCTACAAAAGCTCCGATGAGGGGACCCATTGGGTCATGATAGCCGAGACCGCTCGTGGGCAAGGATCCGGAGACATACCAATCAGCGGCTACGTCTACTCCCTCGCCGTCTCCTCGCCCCAGCGCGCCTGGCTATCACTTCAGCGTGGGACGCTCTACAGCACAACCGACGGGGGCCGGCATTGGCAACGGGCCCTGCCAATGCCCGGAGACGGCAGCGTTGGGAAAGTACTCTTCACGGATGAGAAGCACGGGTGGTGGCTCACGTTGGGCGATCTCTACCACACGACTGACGGCGGCACACACTGGGATAAGCTCGCGCACCCTTGAGCAGATGCCCTGCGCGAGTGCCCTTACCTTAGCTCAGCGCGGAACGACCTCGTATAGATCTCCTTGCTTATGCGACTCCTGGCTGGTTCGATCCAACGTCACCAGCACGTCGGGCACTAATGGTAGCAGATCTCTGAATGTATTCGATGCGCTGTGCAGGATAATGAATACCAATGGGTAATTCTTCAGGTTTTGCTGAAAAGGGATGTTCCTATCGACAGTGAGGAAGACATCGTAGTGGGGTGCTATTGCACGCAGTAATACACTATTCTCCGTCCCGAGAAAGCGTGTAGCCGACGCGTGAACCACGTGGTGGCCGGGCAGGTGATCAATCAACCTCTTATTGACACACTCATCGACGAAAACATTCACACGCGAGCTGTGCTTAAGATGTCGCTAATCTGAGACAAAAGCGCGGCAATTTGCTCACGCGTAACACGCGGGTACCCCTGCCTGAACTCTTCTATAGAGCTACCCGCTGCAAGCCCATCGATCAGGGCTTGCACCGGCACACGTGTGCCGGCAAAGACGGGTGTTCCACCCATCACCTCGGGGTCGCGAGAGATGACGAGATTTTGTTCAGGGATTACTCTGCTCATATGTCTACCCGTACTATTAAAGTCAGGAGAACGCCGTGAGTCATTGACAACTTGATTCCAGTACAGTTACAGATCTCAATAGGATATACACCAGCATTATACACCCCCTACGTAGATCAACTGCTCGCGTATGCCTGCAACCCTGATGTGGGTTTAAGCAGCCTCATAGCTTTAGAGCATATTCACAGCCGTGTGTTGTTCATGGCGCAAACAAGGCAGCCAGAACCTGCAAGATTCGAAGTTGGGTCTGCGCGTCCACCTGCCCCATTTTAGAGACCAGCCGCGTCTTGTCGACTGTTCTGATCCTGTCCAGCACAATTACGTTAGCCTTCCCGTTGAATTCACAAGCCACACGGCTGGGGTAAAGGTTGCCAGACGTGGTCATGGGCGCAATGATAACAGTGGCTATCCTGTGATTGAGCTCGTTGGGGGATATTACTACAGCCGGACGGGTCTTTCTAATCCCGCTACCCACCGTAGGGTCAAGGTTCATCCAGAAGACGTCAAACCTGTTCACCTCGCCGGCTGTTGCGTGGGGCGTTGTAGAGCTCAAAGTACTTGGTACTCCTGAAAAGTGCATGGACTGCGGTATGGCTAGCGCAGTCCATGTAATCAATAAAGCCGGGCGGGTAACTCTCTTTGCAACCAGGGACACCTGACGAGAGGTGCGACCTTTACCAGGTCCATTCTTGCTCGTCCCAACCACTTACCGGGAGGTTAGCATCCAGGAGAGCGTCATCTCCCTCCTCAGCCATCCTGGCAAAGTGCTCAGCCCAGCCGGCGCGGGGGTGATGTACTGCTCGCATCAGGAGCCCATCGGGAGTGGGTGTCAACTCGATCTCCTGCCCGATAATCTCAGCGCGGTTCGCGCCCGCTATCCCCACCTGTTCGAGAATGTTGACAGGTAGGCGTACGCCTTGAGAGTTACCTATAGCGATTATTTTGCTTCTCGTAGCAGCCATCTGCAACCTCGTTCCTGCATATAACATCTCTCGGACACGAGTAAAACTTGAACAATAGGGCCAGTAGCGCTGAGTACACCAGCCTTACTTACGGGCTTACATTGTAGGCACATGCTACCTCATTGGTGAGGGTGTGTCAAGCCCATGGCATCCACAGGGAGAGATTCGATCAACCCTTTGGAATGAGATACGGGTACGAGTAACTGCCTATAAGCGATACTCTTTCCCGACGTGGCTCAGGAAAAACTCCGTGTGACCGCAGCGACGACATACGTAAAGGTCAACGCTTATCTACTGGGTATCGAATTCTGCCATGCCCGGAATGTGTTGCCCGGCCTGAAGTATGGCCTGTTGCCGGCCTGACATGGCTCGCCTTGACCGCTCCTAGGATTGGTGCTTCCACCCGCATAGCCACCCATCGCATTGCGTGCAGCGAGTCGCTGCACGTATATGTAGAACGTTGAGCCGGCGCCTACGTCCTCAAAGCTCTGCTCTGTGTGCCCTTCTATGAAGCCTGCCGCATTGCTCGCGGTTTTCGATAACTGCCCGCGCAAGGCGTTGTTCGAGAGCCCAAAGTAGGGGAGATTGGCGGGGGTTACACAGGGCCCATCAAACCATCTACCGCATGGATAGCCGGCCATGGCACGTGACGACTTACACCTTGCCTTACATGACTGTAGTAGGACCAAAAGGCAACAATACCAGTACCAAATGCCTGTTACACATACGGAGGGTTAGATATACAATCATTTTGAGGCTGCACTATTCACCTCGTGGGAGAGTTACCTCCAACGAACATAGGTGGCGGGCGCTGAGCCGGTTATACAATCAAGGAGAACTATATTATGTATTGTACTGATTGTGGCACAAGTGCGAACAGCACAGCCAAATATTGTGGCGGATGCGGCATATTACTGGCAAATAAAACAGTTGCGCACAAGCGCGCGATACCTGTGAAGGCGGCACGGAAGGGTTCAAATAAGGCACCGGCGGTCGCCTCTTGTGTAGTGACCCCGAACCCGAGGCCGTCTGATGTCGCAGAGGCCAAAGCAGCGCCGGAAGTCCAACCGTCGTGGCAGGAAAGTCCTGAGAGCTGTCTGCTGGGAGACGCGATCTCTGCTGACGCACTGGGTAACGATGAGGAGAGATTGCTGTACCTCACCGACTTCTTCATGGAGCACCGCAACGACACATTGATACAACCGCGCCGGCACGATCCGCTTCAGGTTCGTATGCCGAGCACTCCCCTGTCGGTGGAAGAACTGCAGGCCGTGCTGGACATGGAAGTCCCGGTGGAAGTGCGGGCGGGATAGATAACATAGTCAGACTTGCGTAACTATAACGCGCCGTGCCTTCCAAGGCACTGTGGCTTATGCGATGGCTGCAGCCGCCGCTCACATACGAAAATAGAAAAGTAGACGAATGGAACTCCAATGGGGTTCCATTCGTCTATATTAACGGAGCATCTCTTCGCCGGATAATTCCGCAGAGCCTGCAATAGCACGCTACGCCGGCGGAAAGTGGCTCTTGAGTGTAACTGAACTGCGTGGCACCGAGAAGCGCGTGCTGTTGCTGTTCGGTAGAAGTATAATAAGCAGAGTAGAATAGGTCGAGAAAAGAGTGACGAGCAGATTGGCGAGAATAGAAGCACCTGATGTACTTTATTCTCTCGCTCCATATTGCGCCGGCCATTCAGACATTAAGGAGAAGAACACCGATGATTAAGCATAGTATAGATCGATTACGTCCCACCCTATTAGTGGGCACCGGCACACTGCTGGGCATGATGATGATGGTTGGCTGGGGCGCGTACAGCTCGATGGCCCAGGGCACAAGCGCACAAGCCGGCTGCCAGAGCTTTCCACAAACAGGACACAAGATCTGTGGGAAGTTCCTGGACTACTGGACGGGGCACGGCGGGTTGGCTCAGCAGGGCTACCCTCTAAGCGAGGAGTTCACCGAGACGAGCCTGCTCAACGGCAAGCCGTACACGGTACAATATTTCGAGCGCGCCGTCTTCGAGCTTCACCCCGAGAACAAGGCACCCTATGATGTTCTGCTGTCGCAGCTAGGCACCTTCTTGGGACAGGCGAAGTACGGCCAGGGCTTTCCGGCCACGGCAGGTGAAGTACCCTTCTACGAAGACCGCACCGACCCCGTCGCGGCGCTGGTGTCGTTCTACAATGCGATCAACCGTAAAGAATATGACCGCGCCTACAGCTACTACCAGGGCTCTCCCAACCCCGACCCCGCGCTAGCAGGGCCTCTCGACCAATGGACAAAGGGCTACGCCGATACCGCCTCGGTGACGCTGGCTGCGGGCAAAGCTGTTCAGGACGCCGGAGCAGGCAACATCTACGCCTCCTTCCCTGTCGTCATCACCTCCAGGCACACCAACGGCAGCACACAGACCTTCTCAGGGTGCTACTTCATGCACCGCGTCAACACGGGGATCTCGGAGAACCGCAACGACGAACTGTGGAGCATAACCGCAGCGAAGCTAACAGTCGCCCCAGCCAACATCTCGGTCGACCAGATACTCGCGCAGACTTGCAGCCGCTAACCTGATACGGCACTCACAGCAGATTGTCATCCAACACTTGAACTCCGCCCAAATGGGTTAGGAGCTCATCTGCCCCGTTGTTGCAACGGCACGGGAGGCAGTATACTACAGGCAGGACACCTCGCCACTGTACAGTCAGGTGGGTTAGGACCCTATGCTCCGGCATGCGGCTTGTGATCGACACAGGTCGCGCGGCCATATGGCCGGTGCAGGAGCTTGCGGGGAGTGATGATTATGGCCATCGATGTACATTCACCCGAGTTACGCATAGTGTCCGCAGATGATGCGACCATCCTTGATCTCGATCCGATCCAGGGGTTGTGGACCGGCGAACAATATCTGCGCATCACCGATAGCAGCCGTTGGTTGCTGGAATTCACCGACGGTAAACTTGAGGTCTTGCCCATGCCCACAGAGCAGCATCAAGCAATGTTGGGGTTCTTGTATGTTGCATTACTCAGCTTTTTGCAGCCGCGCGGCGGGAAGGTCTTTTTTGCCCCGTTGCGGCTGCAACTCCGCGAGGGGAAATTTCGCGAGCCGGACTTGCTGATAATGCGCGATGCCCAGGATCCTCGGCGGCAGAATGCCTACTGGCTGGGCGCTGATCTTGTGATCGAGATCGTTAGTCCTGATAACCCTGAGCGTGATACTATCGTGAAGCGAGGCGATTATGCGGACGCTCACATACCCGAATACTGGATTGTGAATCCCGAAGACCAAACCATCACGGTGCTGCGGCTAGACGGCGACCTGTATGCTGAGTACGGGGTGTTTGGGCGCGGCGAGACGGTGAGATCCCTCCTGCTGGAGAGTTTCTCTGTAACTGTAAACGACGTTCTGGATGCGCAGAAAGACTAGGCCACGGCGGTGATATACTGAGCCCTGGTGCGTGGCTCAGGTACTTCAAGGTGATTCTCACGAAGGCCTTCAATATGGAACCTGATTGCTGCCTCCATCTCATGGAGCGTCTCGTCAAAATCCTCGCCTACAGCAACACAGCCCGGTAAATCGGGCGAGTAGGCAGAAAAATTCCTCGCGCCTTCCTCAAAGATTACCAGGTATTCCATGCTTACCTCACTTTTTCTTAGTCAGGCCCGCCTGCTTCAGGATGCTAGACAATGTACTCGGATTAAGATCCAGGCTTTCTTTTCCGGCGACTGTTACAAGCCCAGGTTTGACAGGATGCTTAAATTGCCGGTGACTTCCTGCGTATCGGTCCAGGTACCAGCCGTCCTCAGCAAGCATTTTCAGAATGTCGCGCACTGTAATCGGCATTGTGCCACCGCCTGGTAAAATTATAGCATATGGTCCACTACTCCCACCCATCCCTCCTGCGGACATGCACTCCCCACGAGCGCCACTCCAGGCCCTCCAGCACACCTACCAAACCGGCGCTCAGCACGAGGTCGTCGTGGCCTTTCGTCGGCGGGACGCTCCAGCGCATGATCTTGCCTGGGCCATCGTCAACCGTATATGCGAGGTTGTTGCACTGGGCCCAGAACTCGCGGGTGTCAGGCGCGCCATCGTCGGTGTACTCCTTGTACCTGCCCGACTCGATAGCGCCTAGCCACGCCCAACCGAGGTCGCTCTTGCTCCTAAGCGAGAAGACGAACGGCACCACCTCGCACCTGCTCCCCTTCATCTGGGCTACAAGCAAGGAGGAGAGGCCGGCGCCTATGCCTGTGGCGTCGAGCACAAAATAGCTCGCCCTCCAGACGTTACACGCAAGGTCGACCAGGGTAGGGAGGAGGGAAGAATGCTTCTCATTGCGCCACACCGTCCGGTCGACAACCCTGTAGGCCGGCCTGCCCACCAGCGGGTCCTTCAAACCCGACAGGTCTACCTCCACCACGGTCAGCACGCTGCTGTCGCACTTCCGCTCGCGAGCCTTCGCCAATGGATCGGCGCTCGCCTGTTCATCACCCCCGGCTACGTCTAACAGCAGCGCGTAACTCCGTCCGGCCCGCGCTTCGTGCCGCCTCTGGTGCTCTCCCCTCATCCGCGCCTGCCGCGCAGCCGGCAGCATGCCACCTTCCGAGTTCAGTTCCTCCAACATATACTCCGTCCTGATAAAAGGGTGTTGCTCCCCCAGCTTGCGCATCTGCCCTTTCACATACTCGCCATACGCGGGCACCTCGGCGGCCACAACCTGCCAATCTGCCCTGTAGAGCGTGCCGGTCTGTTCAGCCATGTGTACCTGCCTGCTAAGGAGAGAACCACCGGCCCAGGGGGTTCCCGAATAGGCTGACGGGGCGTTGGTAGAAGCCGCCATGGGAGCAAAGGCCGCGTCCCACCTGCCCGGATCTATGTCCTGGGCTTCATTCGCGATCAGCATAAGGTCGCCCGTCTCACCCCTGACGTTAGCAGAGGGCTCTGTAGAGAGGAACGACACAGCAGCTTTGCCACACTGCACCCGGTAGCCCTGGGTAGAGATCACCCCTGGGTGAAGAGGAGTATCGCATCTGTCGAGCA
>JALYYZ010000342.1 GCA_030945985.1 Chloroflexota bacterium | reverse complement strand
GCGCCATTTGTCCTGGGTAATCTCTTTCTATTTCATCCAGGGAAGAGCCCTGCCAACGCCCACCATTTATTTCTCGAAGGTCGGGCAACAGCTTAATCTTGAGACTTAGCGCCCGGCTTATAGGTTGAGCCGTCTCTACAGCACGAAGTAGGTCGCTCGAATATAGGGAACTAAAGTTGGCAGGCTCCGCCCCGATGCGCAAAGCGAGAGCCTCTGCCTGCTTGCGCCCCACGTCACTCAGCGGTACATCGAGGTGTCCCTGAAAGCGGTGCTCAACGTTCCACACGGTCTGCCCATGTCGAACTAGATAGATGCGCGTGGTAGTCAACTCTGCAGGTGCTCCTGTCGAGGTGCGTCGAGGCGTCTCCAGTAGTGGTCGGTGCGGAAGACACTCTGCCAGCCCATCCTTGTATAGAGCTTGCGAGCAGCTATGTTGGAGTCGCTAACATAGAGGAAAGCGTTGTTGATCCCATATTTGCCGAGGTGAAGGAACATCTGACGTATCAGCGCCTCAGCGATGCCCTTGTTGCGATAAGCAGGCAATACCCCAACTGTTCCTATATAGCCCACCGCTGCTCCATCAATGGAGTCTTTGCGGCTACGGGTTGTGCCAACCTCAAGCCCTGTTCTCTTGTCGATGGCAAAGATGTACCCGTCTGCGATGCTGCCCGGCTCCGCCACTTGCTTCTTGAGGTCGTCCATTGTCACGGTTTCGCTGAATGTAGCTAGTACAAGTTCTGCCCAGCGTTTTGCATCGCGATCACTCCGTTCAAGAGTGCGCCAACCTATCCCGTCGGGCCATGCAGGGTGCGCCTGATCGCAAATCTCGTTGATGCGCATTTGCCAGAAGCGGTGCTCAGGAGCGAAGCTGCGGTGGGTGAGGAACGCGACTGCCGCCGGCTCAGGTTGATGCGGCATCGCGTAAACAGGAGATGTCATGTAGGCAACACCGTCATCTCGAGCGCGCCTCTCGACGAAAGAGTAAAGATGCGAACCTAAGCCTATGCAGCGACTGCCAGGATCTACAATTATCTCGAACTGCAATCGTGGGGTGCCTTCTCGTCGCGCGTGCGCCTGGAGGTAAGCGGCGATAGTGCCCTGTGGACCTGGTAGAACGATTACGTCCTTTTCAGGCTCTACATTACGCCGCTCCCAGCGCAGCTCTATCTCGCCCATCGTAGGGGGTACTGAAAACGGCCATGCCTGAGCCTTTTCAACAAGGCGCGCAAGAGCAGGCAGGTCGCCGGTGGTATAGGGGCGAGCCGCAGAAAAATTACTGTGCATCATGGGTGCTGGGCGGGCATAGGGCTGAAGAAAGCGGAACATAACTCGCTAACTTCCAGTCTTGCCTTTAGAATCGACGGCTGACTACAAAGCCGGCCAGGTCGATAAGGGACCTCTTGATAGGCACATCAGGCAAACCTGCCAGGGACGCTTTAGCTTCAGCGGCGAAGCCTTCCGCAACATTATATGCTTGCTCCAGCGCGTCCGAAGCGTTAATCATAGCAATCACATGATTGACATGCTTGTCGCTGCGGTCTTCACCCTCTATGACTTTGCGTACTGCATCTCGCGCTTCCGCACCGGCGCTTTCCAGGTAGAACATCGTGGGCAATGTGATAGTTCCCTGTCGGATGTCGCCCCCTACAGGCTTGCCTAACTGTTGTGCGGTCGCCTGCACGTCCAGCAGATCGTCCACTATCTGGAATGCCATACCAAGCTGCCGGCCATAATGGCGTAGGTTCTGCACAGCGTCCTCCGGGGCATCGGATAACACGCCGCCAATCTCTCCGGCAGCGGCAAATAGGACCGCAGTCTTACTGTAAATGCGGCTGTAATAGCGTTCCAGTGAGAAGCTGATGTCGTGCATAGCAAGCTTCTGCGCGATCTCGCCTTCACAGATAGTTACCAGCGACTCGGCAAAGATGCGAGTAGCGCGCTGCTTACCTGACATAGTGCTTAGAACGGCGGACTTGGCGAACAAATAGTCGCCCACCAACACCGTAGTGCCTTCGTCGATTAAAGAATTCAGGGTAGGCAAGCCGCGGCGGATGAGCGCCTGGTCAATCGTGTCATCATGCACCAGCGAAGCTGTATGCAGGAGTTCCAGCGCCGCAGACATAGGCAGGAGGATCTCAGGATCGTAATGGTGGAACTTGGCCGCCATAAAGAGGATAGAGGGGCGCAGCCGCTTGCCACCGGCAGCGATAATAGCTTCTACAGCGTGTCTGAGGACAGGGTATTCGAGGTTGGTACTCTCGCGGAAGATATCGTCTATGCGAGCCACGTCAGCGGCTACGGGCATTACGATTTCCTTGAGGCTGAGAGTAGGGGCGTAAGTAGGGTTGGGCGCGGCAATCTCACGCGCTGCCGAAAATGCGGGGTGGTTCATAGCTCTATTTTGTGCAACAAGCCTGCGTATGTGACAATCGATGCCTCTGTGAGGTGTATGCCCTCTCTGGTGAGTGCTCCCGTGCGCAGGCCCGCCTCCTTCTGAGTATATCGGCTGGCAAAAAGATTGTCAAGCTTATCACAATCTTTTAACATAGCTGTGGGCTTCTTGGTCTTGTGGTATCGAACGCTTATAATTGTCATGTGACCTATCTCGATAATCTTACGTCGCGGCCTGTAAAGGAGTTCGTTTGCCCGGAAATACTCTATCAGAAAAAGCAAGCCCAGGCACCTCAGCAGCCTATGATTGGCGTGCCGAGCCGGTGGGTCTTTATTTGCATGTGCCTTTTTGCCAGTCGAAGTGTATATATTGCGACTTTAATTCGTATTCCGGGATGCGCGACAGGTACGAGCCATTCGTTAAGGCTTTGTGTGCCGATATTTCGCGGGGGGTCAGCCGCGACTTGCCGGGCACACCTGATTGTGAGGGTGCTGCGATCAGCACACTATTCTTTGGAGGTGGGACTCCGAGCGTTCTCAGCCCCGAGCAGATCAAGCGCATTTTAGATGCTGCTCGGAGCCGGTATCTGTTCGCAGATGGGGCGGAAATTACGATGGAAGCCAACCCCGGCACTATCACTCTGGAAAACTTTTGCGGCTACAGAGAGGCGGGCGTGAACCGGTTGAGCATGGGCGTGCAGGTGCTTGATGATGTTATGCTCAAGAAGCTGGGGCGAATACATAGCGCGGAGGGCGCTCTTCATTCTTATGCGCTGGCAAGAGAGGCCGGATTCAGCAATATCAATCTCGACTTTATTTACGGGCTTCCCGGGCAAGATCTAGCTCACCTGGAGCG
>JALYYZ010000085.1 GCA_030945985.1 Chloroflexota bacterium | reverse complement strand
ACGGATGCAACTTGCACCGGCCATTGCTGCAGAGCATGAAGTTGATTGCGCGCCTGTTGCCGCATTCCGAGCAAGCCGTCACGTACAACCAACCGCTGGCGCAGTTCGTGGTAGACCGCTGGCGGCGGTGTCCAGGGCGCCGGCTTGCGTTCGGCAGCAAAGCGGACCATCACTTGGGCATCCAAAGCGTCAGTTTTGCCGCGGCGCGGCAGTGAGTGGGAGTAGTTGTGCAACTGGGCTGGGTTGAGCACAGCGACAACGTAGCCGGCTTGGTGCAGCGTGACAGCCAGGGCGATCCAGTACGAACCGGTCGCTTCCATCACGACCAGGGTCTGTGCCGCAGCGACACTGGTGCCTTGGAGTTGTTGTTGCAGAGCAGCGAAGCCGCTAGGGCTCTGGGAGTAAGTGAGCGCTCTGGGCTGCAATCTGCCATCCCTGCTCCAGATGGCGGTGAAACTGGCGGCAGCAATATCGATCCCGACAAAGCAGCGATACTCTGCAGGTGAGGATTCAGACATCATGGGTCAACCTCCGATGACTATGCTGTTACTGTTGTTGGTCGTCGGAGTGGACAAGCAGTTTGCGCTCGTGATGCGTGGTCTAGGCCACTCGATACGGTTCAAACTTTGCCCGCCACTAGGTGGTGGGGAGCTATCTACATTTCGCGGTCACTGATCACTGGTCAGTGCCTCAGCCAGGACAACGCTCTCACCACCACCCCTGACGTACCTTCATAATATACGAGCCACCACAGGGATCGCCCTCAACTATGTTAAACTGGGATTACAGGAAGTTCCTAGAGAATACTGCCATAGGGTGAGATCGATGAAGACATTGTTGGCGTTGCGCCACGGCAAGGCAGAAGTTGCGGCAGCAGGCGGAGACAAGGCTCGAGAGCTGACCGCTCGCGGCAGAATAGACGCCCAGATCATGGGCCGCAAGGTCGCGGGCCTGGTTGCGCCCCTTGACGGCATAGTCACCTCTGATGCCACTCGGGCGCTGCAAACCGCCGAGATTGCTGCCACCTACTCCGGCTTCGCAGGCCGCATCCTTGTCGAGCCGCGTCTCTACCTGGCCTCACTGGAGACTTTGCTGGACATTGTGCGGAACCAGGCGGACGGTGCAAACAACCTGCTGCTAATAGGCCATAACCCGGGGCTGGAACAGCTATGCGCGGAGCTGCTGACATACAGAACAATACCGCCCCGCCTGGACACCGCGTGCCTGGCCTACCTCAGCCTGGACATCCCGCAGTGGAGCGAGCTGCGCACCGGCAAAGCTAGTCTACTCGGCACTTACTCACCCTTAGAAACAGAGACGTAGTAGGCCGCACGGACCCCAAATTTGTATGGTTTAGCAGATGACTAAAAGGACTGCATCAAGCCATCATTATTCAGCTGGTGAGGCACTAGCTGAGCTTATGCACTGATACTGCGTAGCTGCTCGCCCCGTGCCATGGGTCGCGATCCCAGGTAGAGTAGCGCGCTTCAAGTGCCAGCCCGGCTTCTGCGGCGAGCCTCGTATACTCCTCTAATCCGAGGCGGCCCATCCCCAACTGGAAGCCCGCCACCACCCTTCCGCCTGGGTTGAGATGCCGCGCCATATTCTTCAGCACAGCGCCTTCGGTGCTGGGCGTAACGAAGATCATCACGTTGCCCGCCATGACTATTACGTCGAACAAGCGGTCCAACTTGACGCTTGCCAGGTCGCCCAGCCGCCACTCCATCTGGGGAGCCTTGCTCCGCGCCCTCTCCAGCATCCTGGGGTCGATGTCGGTGCCCATAACGTCTATTCCACGCTGGGCCAACTCAATCCCCACCCGCCCGGTGCCGCACCCCGCGTCGAGCACCGACCGTGGCCCCAGCGCCTCAACAAAGTCAGCCTCACCATGAACATTCTCCCCGGCAGCCGATCTCTGCGTGTAAGACGCGTCGTATACTTCGCCCGAGACCCCACCTCTCTCCAGCCAGGGGTTGTTTGCGTTCGATGGATCTTCCGCCATAAGAGTATTTCCTTTGGGTTGTAGAGCACGAGTGTTCGGGGTACTATGCCGCAGTGGCCCGGTTGCAAGTTCGCCTGCCCACCGGATTACCTTCCTATTCTACCATTTGGGTGACCTCCATTTCTCCGGCAAGCGCTCTTCGCATCTACCCAGGCTGCTCCGTGCGGTAGCGCCGGCCATACGTGCGGTACTAACTAGACCGGCACGGGGCGTTGGCGCCACTCTGTCTGTGCTGTTACAATGAACGTAGCTTCGTATGTCTGAGGATCCTGGCAAGATTTCCACCGAAGCAATAGCCGAGAAGAAACGTCAAGAGCGTTTGTGATCCTCACCGATACAGGACTTATAGTTGCGCTCTTGGACTAGGAATTCAGCGTGGAATTCTCGTTCCTGCAAATCACTGATCACCACATGCTTGAGTCAGAGACGCTGCTCGCTCACGGCTACTCGCCCGCTTATGCCTTTCGCGCCGTCATGCGGCACATCGCAGAGCATAGAGATCACCACGCTGATTTTATTGTCACCACAGGCGACATAACAGAGATACCCTCAGAGACCTCATACAACACAATCGGTAGGATGCTTGACATAAAGCAAAGTAGTACGCCTCCAGGACCCGCCCTTATCTCAATCGAGGGCCTGGAGCGCTACCCAATGTACTTCCTGCCAGGCAACCATGACGACCGCGACAACTTCTACCGGCATCTCTTTCCAGGCTCTACGCCTCGGCCTTTGATGAACAGCAACTTCATGCACAAGGGAGTCCAGTTCATCTGCATCGACTGGGGAACAGAGGCCCAGGCGGTCGCGCACCCCGAGACACTTGCATTCCTCCATGATGCCCTGGAAAATGGCGCGCCCTCTATTATCCTGATGCACCACCAGGTCGTGCCCATAGGCGTCAGTTGGATGGACGCTTTTCTGGCCGAAGATCTTCAGCGCTTCTGGGACACGGTGGCCGGGCACCGCGTGCTGGGTATCTTTTCGGGCCATCTACATGCTACATACAGCACGG
>JALYYZ010000286.1 GCA_030945985.1 Chloroflexota bacterium | reverse complement strand
CCCTCGCGGCAGGCGGGGGTGGAGGCACTACTCGTAGCGCGCCAAAGAAGAGATAGCAGACAACGAGCCCTCCTGCCAGCATTACCAGGAGGAAGAGGCGCGGGGCATAGTTGGATCTCGGCTTCATGCGGCCCCCTTGCAGAGGCTACCGGCGCATAAGCCTCTTCCGCAGTGACTTCGCATCAGCTACTTGCCGCTCGCGCTTCTGACGTCGAGCGAGAGCAGGTAAGGCACGTAGCGCCCGCCTCGCGCATCGGAAGGCACAACTAAACGCGTGAGGCCACCACCCAAAGGCACACCGCTCTCCTCGTAGGCTACCATCACCGGCACCCCGGAGAGGGCCAGGTCGAGTTCGCCCCAGGAGAGTATAGCCTGACGGCCATCGCTCCCTGCCGCTACGACGTACCGCGACAGCAGATTAGACTGTGAAGGCGAACCCGAGCGCACACCCGCCTCATTGAGCAGTTGCAGCAGAGAGACCCCTTTGTAGCTGTGGGTGGCGATAGTGCCACCTGCCATGTATGTGGCCTGGAGTGAGGTTGGATTGCGGGTGGAGAGGTCGCTCGCCTGCAACAACAAAGGCGGGCCAACCAGTCCTGTAATCTTGAGCAGCGTCCCTGTAGGCTTGGCGGGCGCTACTGTGGCTACTTCCACCTGGGTAAGACCCTGCAGAGATCGCGCGCCCGATTTATCGGAGGGGATAACCAGCCGGAGCGAAGGCATGTCGGCCCCGTCCTGGCTGTAGGCAACCAGCACCTTAGTGCCTGCGAAGATAGGGTCGATCTCTCCCCACGAAAGAACCACCTTTTGCCCACCCTGGCCTGTAGCTACAAGGTAGCGCACCAGCAGGTCGCGTCCACCCGTGCCCTGGCCGCCCACGCCGTGTAAGAGGTCCAGCAGCAGAGGACCTTTGTAGGTGTGATTGCCTTCCGTGAAGTTCGCGGTGACGCTCTGTGCGGGCAGGGCCTTGAGGGCAGCCATGTCGAGTGATGTGGGGCTGTTGACGACGCCTGACAATTGCAGTTTTGCGTCGCCCCCCGTGCCCACAGGTTGGGAGGGCGCGGGCGTGCTGCCTGTGACGGTCCCTGAAGCTGAGCCAGGGCGCCCGGCGTTGTTGTAGCGCCAGTCGTAGTAGTGCAGGCCGATGTTGCCCATCTGCACCTGGAAACCAGCGGGCAACGAGGGGACAAAGGTGAGCACCCGCCGCTGGAAAGCCTGGATGTAAACTGCCGTGTTGAGCTGCCCTCCAATCTTGACGTTGGCCCAGTAGGGTTCGGAGATCGGATAGCCCGCAGCGTAGAACCAGGGATCATTCAGCCTGCCGGTGACGCTCTTGCCGCCTATATATACAGGTCCGGAGGCATTGAGGAAGTCCCAGAAAACTCTGGGAACGTTGTGCCCCGTTGTGGGCTCATAATATACGATCTGCTGCTGGGTTGTGGCGGCTATGTTGATGGGGGTAGTGACGTTGCTCGCGCGGTCGATAAAAGAAGGCTTGGCGCTGCCCACCTTGTTGTCGGCCTTTTCCATAAGCCGGCTAAAGGTTGCATATGTTGGAGCCGTAGCGTCGTCACTGTCGGAGGCGAGGGGTATCTCGGCGGGGTAACGATCTGTATAGGTATTGTTACCCACCTGCATCCTGCCCGTGATAAGCTCAACGGTGAGGAGACCGTTGGTGACGTAGAAGGGGTCGTTCTTGTTCCCACTCGGATTATTGATCTCCATGCGGCTCTTGTCGAAATATTGCACCAGGCGCTTGCCTTCCGCGCCCTCGGCGTAGGCCTCCTGCTGAGCATCGCGGGGCGCAGGTCCCCAGTAGAACGAGCGCTTCACTGCGCCATCAGCGACAGCCTTGTCGGTGCGCTCCCATGTAGATTGGAAGGCCGGGTCAGCGAAGCCCTGGGCATGCGTGAACGTGCCGCCCGCAGAGAAGAGGACGGCTACCGGCAGCACGAGCAAAAGAGTAAATATTCTTTGTTTCAAAATGGGCACCTTTCGTGACGCGGAGCTATACAGCTATTGTATGTAGCAGCGCGGGCGCGCGTCAACCTGTTCGGTGAGGGTTTTACAGAGATTTAACGTGCCCACTCGCTTGCGAGATGTGGTTGCCTTGTTACAAATAAAGTGAGCGGCGTATAATGGGGGACCGGCCGCCACTGCCCACCGGCCACAGATGGTACCGGCACAGCTCCATCTCCCCTGATGATCTAGTACCTTACCAGGAAAGTATTAATGGTTTCATGTTTCTCACATGGTGAGAAACATGAAACAAACCAGTCAATCTTTAGCTGGTGAGCTATTAGGGACATAGTAGTCGCCGCGTAGCCCCCTGCGTAGTCGTATGTGAAGAGAGTAACCAGGCCCAACCAGGCGTCAGGCCGGCATGAGTGATTTTGTGACCTTCGACATTCTGCGTGAAATAGTCTTCGACCTGACGGAGGCTATGCAGGTGAATGCCGAGTTTCTCACAGGTCTCGACAGGGCCATAGGGGACGGAGACCACGGGCGAAATATGGCTGCCGGCTTCGGACACGTTCGCCAGGAGTTGCTCGACCTGCCGCCCGCAACGCCGGGGCTCCTGTTGAGATCAACCGGCATGACACTTGTGGCTACGGTGGGCGGAGCATCAGGGCCCCTGTACGGCGCGGCTTTCATAGCGGCCGGTATGGCCGTAGGCTCAAAAAGTCTCCTCGACCTGGCTGACCTCGCGAAAATGACCCGTGCCGGGGCCGATGCGCTGGCACGCCGGGGCAGGTGCCGGCCAGGGGACAAGACGATACTCGATGCGCTGGCTCCGGCAGCAGAGGCCCTGGCCGGGGCGGCCGCCGAAAACCGTAGCCTGCTCTATGGGCTGGAGGCTGCCAGCCTCGCCGCGAAAGCGGGCATGGAGGCTGCCACGCCCCTAGTAGCCCGGCGTGGTCTTGCTATGCAGTATGGAACCGCTTCCGCCGGCCGGCAAGACCCAGGAGCCACCTCGTGTTACTTGATATTCAGCACAGCGTTGCGTACAGCGCAGAGGATCTGCCACGGTTGAGATTACCTGGTAGTCACGGGCTAGTCACGGGCGTGATCATATATAGCCGAACTGCCGGCGGAAGAGCCGGCTAGAGAGTCGGAACGAAAGAATGAGAGACTCCAGCGAAATAGGCACAGATATCAGTCATGAAGTGGACCTGCTGATCGCCGGTCTGGAGGCTATGGACACGCCCGTGGTGCTGCTGGGCGCGGACGGCAGGGTGCTCAACATGAGCCGGCCCGCGCTGCCTCTACTCGGTATGGACCCCATATGGATGATCGGTCGCCCGTGGGCTGACGTATGGGCTCCGATTTCGGGCGACGGCAGACTTCTCACCGCCGATCCGCGCCGCATTCTCCTTGAGAGCAGCGAACCCGGTGCCCGCCCGGTACCTGTACATGTGTGGCAGCGCCCGCTGGGAGAGACCGGCTTCACGATTGTGGGGCTACAAGATCTGTCCGGCGAAGAGGCACGCGAGCGCGAGGTGATACGTATATTCCAAGACTTACAGGAGCAAGCAGACGATCTCTTCGCCCTCTACCAGATCAGCCAGTTCCTTAGCAACGAACAAGACCTGAACCGCCTCTGTAGCCACTTCCTGCGGGAACTGGAGCACATCGTGGCCTCAGACGCCGCGTGCCTTTATCTGGTAACCCCGCAGGGGAACCTACAACCGGAAGTATGGCAGGGCCTGGCGGAGGTTCCGTCCATACAGCCCGATGCGGAGTCGGCGCGTGCATGGCTGCGTATGGAGGCAGACGAGGAGACTGAGAGTCGGGCGGAGCCTGTGCGGCAGGTACTCGCTTTGCCTTTGATGGCGGAGGAGCGACTTATTGGCCTGGCCTTATTGAGGCATAGTGGAGAATTGGGCCGACGAGAGAGGTTCTTGCAGACGGCCGCTAAGGAGATGGGTACGGCGCTGCGCGCTATGCAGGGTCGCCGGGAGCTTTTGATACAGGAGCAAAAGCTGGAAGCTATAGTTGACAGCACAACGGACGCTATCATCCAGGTCGGCCCCGATTTGCAGGTGCGGCACTTCAACCCCGCCGCCGAGCAGATCACGGGGTATCTTGCCGGCTATGCCCTCGCGCATTCGTGTGGGGAGGTACTTGGCTGCGAAGCGGGTGCTGAAGGCATAGGTTGCAAGGGGGCATGCCCCTTTGCCCAGGTGCTCTTGACGCGGGAGCCGGTGCTGCACGCTGAGATCGAGGTGGAGAGTGGAGGCACACGGCGTTACCTTGCGGCGAGCGTGGCCCACCTGGCTCACGACCTCACTCCGAGCAACTTGAACGATCAGGCCGGCGGTGAAGTCGAAGCTGCGGCTGTAGGCATCCTGCGCGATATGAGCAAACAGAAACAGATAGAGCAACTCAAGGACGATTTTCTCATTACCGTTTCTCACCAGCTCAGGACACCCGTCGCTCTACTGCGCGGCTATGTCGATACGCTGCAACATCTGGAGCTCTCGCCCCATGAGCAAAGGAACTACATAAAGGGCATAGCCACCACTGCTTCCAGGCTGGAGAGCCTGGTCGGGCAGATACTCGACGTCACGCGTATTGGCGAGGGGCGGCTCGACCTGCACCGAGAGCCTGTACGGGTAGTCGATGTGCTGCGCGAGGCGATGAGCGCGATACCACATACTGGTTACAGGTCGCGCATTTGGACCGAGCTTGAGCCGAACCTACCCACCATGTATGCCGACCCCGAGCGCCTGAAGGAGGT
Organism: Chloroflexota bacterium; assembly: GCA_030945985.1. Taxonomy (GTDB): domain Bacteria; phylum Chloroflexota; class Chloroflexia; order QHBQ01; family JADMIH01; genus JADMIH01. Next base: position 16,089 of record JALYYZ010000286.1, on the reverse strand, counting down.
GGTGATCAACCTCCTCGACAACTCCCTGAAATATTCGCCGCCCACGGGGCAGGTTGTTATTCGGGCGAGTGCGAGCATGGGGGACGACGGCCGTTCGGAGGTCATGCTACAGGTGATGGACGAAGGGATAGGCATCTCACCGGAGGACCATGCAACTCTATTCCAGAAGTTTCATAGGGGAAGTAATTCCGACCGCCTACAGGTGCAGGGAGCAGCGCCTGGGCACTCTTCGGGAGCCGGATTGGGGCTCTTCATATGCCGGAGCATTATCGAAGCGCATGGCGGGCGTATCAGCTTGCTGAGCACACCGGGTAGTGGCACCGTAGCCACTTTCTGGGTGCCTGCCGCCATAGAGGGGGGTTAGAAAGTGGCTACAGTCTTGCTGGCCGAAGATGAAGCGCCGTTACGCGACCTGATACAACTGTGGCTGGAGCGGGCAAGCTATACCTGCCTCGCGGTCGGCAGCGGTCGAGATGCCTTGCGCCTCTTCTACAGCGCACACCCCGACCTGGTATTGCTTGACCTGGCGCTGCCTGAGATGGATGGGTGGCAGTTGTGCGAGCGCATCAGAGAGGTATCGCAGGTGCCTGTGATAATGCTCACAGCGCAGGGTGACGAGCCTTCAAAGGTGCGCGGCCTGCAAATGGGGGCCGACGACTACGTCACAAAGCCCTTCGGCTTCCCCGAGTTGCTGGCAAGGGTGCATGCCGTACTGCGGCGCGCGCCGACAGGCCCTCAACATGGGCAGGTCTACCGTGAAGGCGAGCTACTTCTCGACCCGCAGGCCCACCGCGCTATGCTCAACGGTGAGAACCTGAAGCTCACCCCCACCGAATACCGCCTGCTGGCGTTCCTCATGCAACACAGCGGCCAGCTCCTTACCCACCGGCAAATATTGGACGGTGTGTGGGGGCACGCCTACGAGAACGACAACGATTCGCTCCGTATATACATCCGCAGCCTCAGACGCAAATTGGAAGGTGAGCAGGGCACAAGCTACATCGCCACTGAGCATGGCCTGGGGTATCGCTTCCGCAAATCCTCTCCTGACTAGGGCCAGCCCCACAGGGTATTTTTATGACAATGAGCGCATAAACAAATTAGAACCATAATGGGTTCTAATTTGTTTATGCCACAATGCAGGTCTCCAAACTCTCCCATAAAGCTCTCACACTATCTATACGAAATATTAATAAATCGCCGGTAAGATAGAATTACAGATACTCGTCAAGACCTCTACACGCCTGTGCATGTACGCGTATCATGATACCTCTTTCCTGGAGAGAATTGCACATGGTTGGAATCGTTTTAGTTTCGCATAGCGAGAAGCTCGCCGAGGGCCTGAAAGAGATGGTCGGGCAATTATCAGATGGGACGGTGGCCGTGGCCGCAGCGGGTGGAGGCCCGGAGGGCGAGTTGGGCACCTCGGCTGAGAAGATCCGCGCCGCTATCCTCTCGGTAGCCGGACCGGACGGTGTGCTCGTGCTGGTCGACCTGGGCAGCGCCACCCTGAGCACCGAAACTGCTATCGAAATGCTTGACCCGCTACCGTGTGAGGTACGGATAAGCGATGCGCCTCTGGTAGAGGGCGCTGTGGTAAGCGTAATTCACGCCGGTATAGGCGACTCGCTCGACGCAATAATGGCTGCTGCCGAGGGCGCGCGCAACATCTCCAAGAACCTCGATTAAGGAACGGAAGATATGGCCAAAGCTACCATAACAATCACAGATCCTGTAGGCATACATGCACGTCCTGCCGCCCTGGTAGTGCAAACAGCGGGGCGCTACCAGTCGACGGTGCGGATCGAGCACGGCAGCAAACAGGCAGACGCGCGCAGCATTATCGGGCTCCTGGGTCTGGGCGTGCGCCAGGGCAGCCCTGTAACAGTTGTGGCCGAAGGCGCTGACGCCGAGCAAGCCCTCGCGGCTGTGTTGGAGGTATTGTCGGCACAGGGATAAAACGGCACAGAGTGCAAATCGTTTGGTACCCACAAAGACAATAGCAGGAGGTATTCACGGTGAAGAAGCTAATCAACAATGTCGACGATATAGTAAAAGAGGAACTTGAAGGCATGGAGCAGGCACACGCGGACCTGGTGCGTGTCGATTTCGAGAACAACGTGGTCATAAGGAAGGACGCGCCGCGCCAGGGCAAAGTGGGCGTAATCAGCGGCGGTGGGAGTGGGCATGAGCCTATGCACGGCGGTTACGTTGGGCTCGGTATGCTTGATGCGGCCTGCCCCGGCGCGGTATTTACCTCGCCCGTGCCCGACCAGATGCTGGCGGCCACTCGAGCCGTAAACGGCGGCAAGGGTGTTCTCCATATCGTGAAGAATTATACCGGCGACGTGCTCAACTTCGAGATGGCGGCTGAGTTGGCCCAGGCGGACGGCGTAGAGGTTGTGAGCGTAGTTATCAACGACGATGTGGCCGTGCAGGACAGCCTTTACACAACAGGCAGACGCGGTGTGGGCGCTACTGTGCTGGCCGAAAAGATCACAGGGGCCCGCGCTGAAGAAGGAGCCTCGCTGGAAGAGGTAGCCGCCATTTGCCGCGCGGTGAACGACCAGGGGCGCAGCATGGGTATGGCCCTGAGTTCGGCCATTGTGCCCGCAGCAGGCAAGCCTACTTTCGACCTCAGCGACGAGGAGATGGAGATAGGGATCGGCATACATGGCGAGCCAGGTCGCAGGCGCGTCAAGACAGGTACCGCCGCTGAAGTCACCGAGATGCTCACCAGCCCTATCCTCTCCGACCTCGGCCTCAAGCAGGGCGATAACGTGATCGCGATGGTCAACGGCATGGGCGGGACACCGCTGATCGAGCTATATATTGTATACAACGAGCTCACCAAGATCTTGAAGGGCTCGGGCGTAAAGATAGCGCGCAACCTGATAGGCAACTACATCACCTCTCTGGAGATGGCCGGCTGCTCTATAACCCTGGTGCGCGCCAGCGACGAGTTCTTGAGGCTCTGGGACGCCCCTGTACACACGCCTGCCCTCCGCTGGGGAGTGTAATCAGGTCTTGACTTCACGCCTTTACCTCTCTAGTCGGTCCGGACCCGAGACCGAAGGAGCCTGAATGGATATAACGCCCGAACTGCTGGTGCTCTGCTTAAAGCGCATCGCGAGCGTGTTACACGAGCAGCGCCAGTACCTGGTTGACCTCGACTCGGCCATTGGCGACGCGGACCATGGCAGCAATATGGACCGTGGCTTCACAGCGGTGTCGGCCAAGCTGGACGCTGCCGCCGAGATGCCTGCGGACGCCCTGCTCAAACTGGTGGCGAGCACGCTTATATCGACGGTGGGCGGCGCATCGGGGCCGCTATACGGCACGGCGTTTCTCAGGGCAGGCACGGCGCTGGCGGGCAAGACCAACCTCACCCTGGACGATTGCGTAACGGGCCTCGATGCGGCCGTCCAGGGGATAAAAGACCGTGGCAAGGCGACCACGGGCGAGAAGACGATGCTCGACGCGCTTGTTCCGGCGCAGCAGGCCCTCCAAGAGGCCGCCGAGGAGGGTGTGAGCATGTCAGAGGCCTGGGAGCGGACCGCTTCGGCTGCTGAAGCCGGAGCTGAGGCAACCATCCCTATGCTCGCCACCAAGGGTCGCGCGAGCTACCTGGGCGAGCGCAGCCTGGGCCACAAAGACCCTGGCGCGACATCGTCCGCCCTGATGCTGAGAGCGGTAGCCGATACCCTCGCCGGCCAAAGCGCCAGTCAGAGCACATGATTAGCCATGCGCCGGCAGAAGTGGTCTTGCAGGGTGTGCCTGGGGCCCCTGGACGTGCGCTGGGGCCGGTTCTGCGCTACCAGGCACCCGCAGCGTCTACCGGTGGCGAGACTATTGCCGCCGACCAAGAAGCCATCGTCGCCGAGCAGGCCAGGGTGAGCCTTGCGCTGGCGGCCGCTCACGCTGAGCTCCTTGCGCTCGCCGAAGAGGTGCGCGCCACTATCGGCCCGGAGGAGGCAGGCATATTCGAAGCCCAGGCCGCTATGTCGATGGACCCAATCCTGGGCGAGAGCGCATGTGAGATGGTAGAGCAGAAGCTGTTAGGCGCGGGCGCAGCCATCGTCGCCGCCGCCGAGGAACAGGCCGCTATCTTAGAGGCGCTCGATAACGAATATCTGCGGGAGCGCGCCGCCGATCTGCGCGATGTTGGCCGGCGTGCGGCGGGCCAGGCCCGAGGGGAAACCCCAGCGCCTGGTCTCAGCAGGCTCGAAAGGAGCGCCATAGTCGTGGCGCACGATATAGCTCCAACCGAGACGGTGCGGCTCGACAAAAAGCATGTGCTCGGGATCGCGCTCCTACAGGGAGGACCAACTTCGCACGCGGCGATCGTAGCTAAGGCGCTCGGAGTGCCGCTGGTCTGCGGGTTGGGAAGCTTCCCCGATGCCGATGGCGCGACAGTACTGCTCGATGGAGACAATGGGCAGGTGGTGCTTTATCCAGGCGCTGGCCGCCTGGCCGAATATAGCAGATGGAGCGCCGTCCGGCAGCAAGCAATTACCCGTCGGAGCGGGCTGCGAGACTTGCCCGCAGAAACGGTTGACGGCACGAGGGTGAGACTGGTCGCCAACGCGGGATCGGTCGCCGAAACCGAGGACGCTGCGGAGCATGGAGCGGAAGGCATTGGGCTGCTGCGCACCGAGTTCCTCTTCCTGGACAACGAGCCGGACGAGGATGAGCAGTTCACCGCCTATTCACGGATATATACCGCCATGCAGGGCCGCGAGGTAGTCGTGCGCACGATGGACCTGGGGGGCGACAAGCCGCCGCCCTACCTTGACTTCGGCAATGAAGCCAACCCCTTCCTGGGTTGGCGCGGGCTGCGCGTGGCCCTCGACCGGCCCGATATGCTGCGCGCCCAGGTGCGCGCGCTCTTGCGCGCGGGGGTAGGCAGGAGTGTCCATCTTATGTTCCCCATGGTATCGACCCTGGACGAGTTTCGCAGGGCGCGTGATGTCGTGCGTGACGTACAGCAGAAGCTTAGCAGCAACGGCATACCCGCAGCAGACGAGGTGATGACGGGGATCATGGTAGAAGTGCCGGCGGCCGCGCTCATGGTAGGGGCCTTCGCGCGGGAAGCCGACTTCTTCAGTATTGGCACTAACGACCTGACCCAATATACGATGGCTGCTGATCGCGGGGCGGCCCGTGTCGCTCATCTCTACAGTCCTGTACAGCCGGCTGTGCTGCGACTGATCGGCATGACAGTTGAAGCCGCCCACGCGGAGGGCCGCTGGGTAGGCATCTGCGGAGAGGCGGCGGGCAACCCCGCGTGGGCAGGGCTCTGGTTGGGCATGGGCATTGACGAGTTGAGCATGACAGCGGGCGCAATTCCGGCTATAAAGGAGATTATATGCAGTATGCGCCTGACGGAGGCGCGGGATGTAGCTCGCGAGGCGCTTACTGCAACCCTACTTCATGAGGTAGAAGAGGTGCTACATTCCGCTCAGGCGGCCTCTCTACAGAAAGGTTCGGTCAAGTGGTGACTACGTTATCGCATACACAAAGGAGCGAGGCTCTACGCCGTATGTCGGCAGAGGGTGTTGACATCCTGGTAGTGGGAGGCGGCATTACAGGGGCCGGGGTGGCCCTCGACGCCTCGACGCGAGGTTTCAAGGTCGGCCTGGTCGAGAAGGCAGATTTCGGGAGCGGCACCAGCAGTAAATCTACCAAGCTGGTACACGGCGGCATACGCTACCTGCCCCAGTTTGATTTTGTCCTGGTCCGCGAAGCCCTGGTCGAGAGGGGGCTGCTGACACGCAACGCGCCCTTCCTAGTCCAACCGATAGGCTTCGTGTTGCCCCTGTATAAAGGCGCGAAAAAGCCGCTTGGCACCCCTATCTCGCCGCCCAGGGGTATAGGGATGAGCTACGTGCTGCAGGCAGGACTGCTGATGTACGACCTGCTCTCGGGCAGGTTGGGGGTGGGCCGACACAAACGGCTGGGGGCAAGCCGCGCGCGGAAGATGGTGCCGTGCCTCAAGGATGAAGGGCTTATAGACGCATTTGTCTACTACGATGCCCAGACCGATGATACCCGACTTACCTCTACGGTGCTCCGCACAGCGGCACAGGCGGGAGCCTGGTTGGCTAACTACGCTGAGGTCACCGGGTTCACGCAGCAAGGGGGACGCATCACGGGGGCGCAGGTCCGCGACACATTGAGCGGCGAAATGCTCGACATAAAGGCAGGAACGGTAGTGAACGCTGGGGGCGTCTTCGCGGGCCGGATAGAGTCGATGGCGGGAGACGATTCCCAGGTGCACATCGAGCCCGCTAAAGGCATACACCTGACCGTGTCGCGCAGCGCGCTCAAGATCGGCAAGTCGGCCGTCGTGCTCCCAGAGACGGAGGACGGGCGCATCCTCTTTATCGTGCCCTGGGGGCCGAGGGTGACAATCGGCACGACCGATACACCGGGCGGCGACATCGACCACCCTGTGGCGGATAAGGTAGATGTGGCCTACCTGCTACGCCATGTGAACCGCTACATGAAGTGCCAACTTACCGAGGCCGATATTATAAGCACATGGGCGGGCTACCGGCCGCTCGTCAGCTCTAAAAAACCGGGCGTCGCCTCATCCAAGCTATCGCGTAGCCATGTGGTGCTCGACGGCCCCGGTGGGATGGTGACCATCGTCGGTGGCAAGCTGACTACCTACCGCCGTATGGCCGAAGATACGATGGAGCATATAGCTCGCCAGATCGGAGGCCGGTCTGAGCATAAGAAGGGGCCATTGCCGCTCGCGGGGTCCGATGGCTGGAAAGAGGCAGCCGCACAGGTGCAAGCCAGGGCTGCCGGGTATGGCCTGCGAGATGATACGGTGCGCCGCCTCGGCAACTACGGGTCGTCGGCCTTGACCCTTCTGAGCCTGATAGATGAGGACCGCGCACTGGCGCGCAGGGTAGTCGCCGACCTACCTTATATCATGGCCGAGGTGGTCTTTGCATGCAGACACGAGATGGCTATGCAACTCGATGATGTGCTGGTGCGGCGGTTACATATCAATTTCGAGGACTGGGAGCGTGGTCTTAGAGTAGCAGGTGACGTCGCGGCGCTCATGGCGCGAGAATTGGGGTGGGACGCCGGACACGAGTCCTACCAGGTAAGTCGCTACAGAGAACTGGTCCTGCTGGACGACCCGACACGGATAGGCAAATCGGGAGGCGGAAGCGGCGACCAGGCAAGCTCTGAGAGTGAAGTGATGCAAGGCTCGTCCAAAGGAGGTGGTTGACCAGGCAGAAAAGTGTTGTAGATCCGCCATCGAAGGTGGATCTCGAGCCGCCTCACTTGTACCGAGATGAGGTAGCCGGCTTACTCGCACAAAGTACGCAAGCCGAACCTGCTGTGTGGTATTTCACGGTCAGGATTCAACCAGTAAGGAGGCATCTAATGAGACGTAGTGGTTTATCAGGTGAATTGATGGCCGAATTCCTCGGTACCATGGTCCTCATCATCTTCGGCGATGGTGTTGTGGCGATGGTCGTGGCGTTGGGCAAAGGCGACTACCAGACGATCACATGGGCGTGGGGACTGGCGGTCGTGATGGGCGTCTATGTAGCAGGAGGACTGAGCGGGGCTCATCTCAACCCGGCGGTGACTTTGGCCCTGGCTGTACGTAAGGGCTTCGCCTGGAGCAAGGTCTTACCATACATGGGCGCACAGGTGCTTGGCGCTTTCTGTGGTGCGGGCCTCCTACTACTCAACTATAACCCCGGCATCGCGGCGTTCGAAAAAGCTCACAACATAGTTAGGGACGCAGCCAGCGGAACCCCCGGCACCGCAGGCATCTGGTCTACCTATCCTAACATGGCAGCGGGAATACAGTGGGGCAACGCCCTCTTTGACCAGATTATCGGCACGGCGTTACTGGTGGCGGTGATTTTTGCTATCACTGACAAGCGAAACCAGCCGGTCGAGTCGAATCTAGCTCCCTTTATTATCGGCCTGCTAGTGGTTGTAATCGGTATGTCGATGGGCGGCAACGCAGGCTACGCAATCAACCCCGCAAGAGACTTCGGACCGAGGCTCCTCTCTTCTATTGGAGGCTGGGGCGCTAATCCTTTCACCTTTAGCGCGGACTTGTTCGGCATCTCGCTACCATACTTCCTGGTACCGATAATCGGCCCGTTGGTCGGCGGTGTAATTGGCGGCTACGTCTACGATTTCGGTATCAACCAATTCTTACTCAACAGAGGCGATACGGAAGCTGACGTGCAAGTACGTGGCGAAACAGTGATCGACAAGGCGTCTGTCCGGTAAGTCTATCCGGTGAGTCTATCCGGTGAGTCTATCCGGTAACGGGCATTGCAGGTATAAGTAGCGATAACCTGCCACAATCGTTTGCGAAGAGGCATTTGCGAAGAGGCAAAGGAGATAAAGACAATGGCGGATAACAAGTACATTCTCGCCCTGGACCAGGGCACAACGAGCTCACGAGCCATCATCTTTGACCACAGTGGCAAGATCCTGGCGCAGAACAACCAGGAGTTTGAGCAGATCTATCCCAGGCCGGGCTGGGTAGAGCATAACCCCGAAGATATCTGGAGCAGCCAGATAAATGTCGCCAAGAAGGTCATGGCGGATACAAAGCTGCAGGCGTCTGACTTCGCCGCTATCGGCATCACCAACCAGCGCGAGACAACAGTCGTATGGGATCGGACCACCGGCAGGGCGATCCACAACGCCATCGTGTGGCAGGACCGGCGCACCGCAGGCTTCTGCGATGAACTTAAAAGCAAGGGCTGGACCGACAGGATTAGAGAAAAGACCGGCCTGGTGATAGACGCCTACTTCAGCGGCACAAAGGTCAAGTGGCTCCTCGACAACGTCGAGGGCGCGCGCGAGAAAGCGGAGCGCGGAGAGCTGCTTTTCGGCAACATAGACACGTTCTTGATCTGGCGGCTTACAGAAGGCAAGGTGTACGTCACCGATTACTCCAATGCCAGCCGCACGATGCTCTTCAATATACGTGACCTTACCTGGGACAAAGAGATACTGGCCGAGTTCAACATCCCCGAGTCGATGCTTCCCCAGGCGCTCCCCAGCAGCCACGTCTATGGTAACACAGTAGCTAGCATCCTGGGCGGAGAGATCCCTATCGCGGGAGACGCCGGCGACCAACAAGCGGCCACTTTCGGGCAGGCATGTTTCGAGCCCGGTATGGCGAAGAACACCTACGGCACGGGCTGCTTCATGCTTATGAACACCGGCGAGACCGCTGTTCCGAGCAAGAACAACCTGCTAACCACCATAGGCTGGGGACTGAACGGCAAGGTCACCTACTGCCTGGAAGGTTCTGTCTTCATAACAGGCGCGGCGGTACAATATCTACGCGACAGTCTGGGCATCATAACTAATGCCTCGGAGACTGAGTCGATCGCCAACTCGGTCGAAAGCTCAGGAGGTGTCTACGTAGTGCCGGCCTTCGTGGGGCTGGGCGCGCCCTACTGGGACCAGTACGCGCGTGGCGCCATTATGGGCCTTACGCGTGGCAGTGGCCGGGCCGAGATCACCCGCGCAACTCTCGAAGCGGTCGCATACCAGAGCCGAGAGCTACTGGAAGCAATGGTCGCCGACAGCGGCGTAGACCTGAAGGAGCTAAGAGTAGACGGCGGTATGGTCGCCAACAACTTCTTGATGCAGTTCCAGGCCGATATTCTTGACGTGCCGGTGGAGCGCCCGGTGGTGGCCGAAACCACCGCCCTCGGGGCCGCATACCTGGCGGGGCTTGCAGTAGGCTACTGGAAAGATACAGACGAGGTCAAGCAGAACTGGGCGCTCGACCGCAAGTTCACCCCCAATATGGAAGAGGCCACCCGTGCGAAATTGTACAAAGGCTGGAAGAGGGCTGTCCAGCGCACTCTCCAGTGGGAAGAGCCGGGGGAAGACTAAAGCTCAGGCGAGAAGCCGGATCAATGATCTGTCGGGCAGCGCTACAACTAAAGGAGGCACATAATGGCAGAGACCGATAGTGAAAGTGGACCACTAGTTGTAACCACGAATCACAACGACTATTACGTAATCCCCAGGCGGCCTTGGAGCAGTTCAGGGCGACACCGGAACAAAGGGTGATGATCGACGAGGTAGCCAGCCAGAAGCTGCCAGGCTCCTTTGCAAGCGTCGAGGCGGATGAGGCGAGCACCGAGTCATCGTTTGCCGGTTCTTCCAAACCGGCACCCCTTGCCTGGTTTCAGGACCTCTAACGGAGGTGAATATCAGCTGCAGGTAACCTGCTATAGAACAAGAGAGAAGCAAACAATGACCCGCTGGGTCTTTGTTTGCTTCTCTCTTGTTCTATTCTTTGTAGGTATACTTACCCTCAGTGAAGTTGGCCGTGACGCTCTGCGCGGGCAGGCCGTTGAGCGCGGCTAGGGTGAGCGACGTGGGTCTGTTGACCACGCCCGACAACTGCAACTTTGCATCGCCTCCCGCGCCTGTAGGCTGTGTGAACATGGGGGTGCCGCCCGTGGGGGTGCCCGGACGCCGGGCGTTGTTGTAGGCGCGAGTCGCAGTAGTGGATTACCGCTGCCCAAGTTCGCTCAGCACGAGGCGCAGGAAGCCGGGGATAGCTCGGCGCAGCTCCCACCTGGAATAGTCACCCTCTTCCCACTGAGCAAATATGGCGCGATAGCTGATCGACTGGTAGACCGCGCTGAGGGGCAGAGCCAGTTGCAGCGCCTCTTCCAGGCGCTCCGGCGCGCCGTACTCTGCCCAGGCAGCCAGGTAGCGCGATTTCAGGCGGGCGACGGCCTCCGGAGGCAACTGCGGGTCATCGAGATGCAAGCCGGTAACAAGGTCGAGGAAGGGGTGCGACAGGGCGACGTCTGTCCAATCGAAGATCATGTAATGTCCACCCGCCACCACCGTGTTGCCCCCATAGAAGTCGCCATGCACCAGCGTTTCGGGTATGTTGTAGGATGCGAGCCGGGCGCACATGCTCTCCAGGGTGGGCACAAGGGCGCGCAACCTCTCAACTTCTCCGGCTTCGAGGCCCTGGGTTGAGGAGGGGTCGCTCAACAGGGGAGCTATCTCGGCGGCCAGTTTGCCCAGCCTGCGGTCGGCACAGCCCAGGGCCAGCAGATCACTCTCCCGTCCCACGAAGTCAATCTGCATCGAGGCCAGCAGGTCGAGAATCGCCCCTGATTGCTCTTCGGTTATGCTAAAGAGGACCTCTCCTCCGAAGTCCTCGGTGAGCATCCAGCTTTCGTCAGTGCCACGCATAGTGGCGAGGGGCGAGGGCACCACGCCGGGGAAGAGGCGGGCCAGGGCGGCGGTGACGGATGGCTCGGCCCCAAATATGGGAGGCACGGCCTTGAAGTAGAGATCGCCGGCGCGCGTGGGGGCTTTGAGCACGGCGGTGAAGGCGAGCTGCTTCACCTGCTCCACGGGGCCAGTCCTTTCTCTGCCAAGTCGCGCGCATTCCTCATCGATCCAGGCGGAGGCGCGGCTGTACCACCCCCGCGTGGCCCAGGGTTTGCGCAGAGGGGGCGTGAGACCGCTCTCCAACTCGCGCAGGTAACTGCTGACGATCCTCTGTTCACCCGCCACCGCTAGGCCAACTTCGGCAAGCTCAGCCCGGCCAAACCAGGCGTGCGACGGGCCCGGCTGCCACGCAGGATCGCGGATCTCCATCGAGTAGGTGGCATCAACCTGATGCAGAGCGGGGCGGTGGTCCATTAGATCGACACACAGCAGGGTGACGGCCTCGACGCCGAGCTGCCTGCGCGCGGCGGCCGTGACCTGGCCGACGCGGCCCAAAAAGCGCGTCTGGGGCCTGAAGAGGGGCAGCCGCCAACCATCGGGGTCTCTCTCCAGGAGCACGGCGGGACGGCCGGAGTGAGGCAAGATGTAATGGTAAAAGAGGTCGGGTGGCGGTGCCGGCACTGTGGGACTATTGCTCACTTGGGTCTCCCGGTAAGTTCTTGCAAAAGTATATCAGCCATCCACGGCAGGTGCATAGCGGCGAGAGTAGGAGCCGGGCTAGGTCCGTGGCACGATTCAAGCCTCGAAGGGGTGGTCGGAGATCCAGCGGTCGAGGCTGTGTTACAATTAAGGATGCGGATAAAGGTGCGGAGCAGACCGCACGAGGACAGCAGGGGCAGAGTATGAAGAGTGAAATTCGAAGCAGCCAACCAACGCCGGCCCATGAGTCTTCGGGCGCGTTGCTGCGTGCAAAAGCGCTACCTAATGCCATGCCGCCAGTGGTGTTGGTCTTGCTGGCCGTGGTGTCGGTGCAGGTGGGTGCAGCCTTCGCAAAGGGGCTCTTCCCAGCGCTCGGCTCGCTCGGCACCGTCTTTGTGCGGGTGGGCTTTGCGGCCATAGTCCTATTGGTGGCGTGGCGCCCCCGCATCCGCAGGGGCGAAGGCGTATATACCCGCGTCGATTACCTCTCCGTTGTCCTCTTCGGCATAGCGCTCGCCGCGATGAACGCGACCTTCTATGCAGCCTTATCTCGCATTCCACTGGGCATAGCAGTTACCCTGGAGTTCGTAGGTCCATTAGCTGTTGCGGTCTTCGGCTCACGCCGGCCGCTCGATCTGCTGTGGGCAGTGCTGGCCGCTGTAGGTATATTGCTGCTCGCTCCAATCGGGCAGGCAGCAACGATCGATCCGATAGGCATAGCCTTCGCGCTTACGGCGGGTGGCTGCTGGGCAGCATATATCCTCTTGAGCGCGCGAGTTGGCCGCGCTTTCCCTGGTGGATCGGGGCTGGCCCTCTCTATGGCTATTGCGGCGGTCCTCCTCGCACCAATGGGCATCTGGCAGGCGGGAACGGCCCTGCTGGACCCACAGCTACTCTTCGTGGGAGCGGCGGTGGCGATGCTCTCCTCGGTGATCCCTTACTCCCTGGAGCTTGAGGCGCTCAGAAGGTTGCCCGCACATGTCTTCGGTGTGCTCCTCAGCACAGAGCCTGCAATCGCAGCCCTGGCAGGATTTGTCATCCTTGCTGAAGCGCTAAACTGGAGAGAGATGGTGGCGCTGGCGCTGATCACAATAGCAGCAGTAGGTGCCTCGCGGCATGGCATGGGCGGGCACAAAGAGGGTAATGTAGAGAACATGCCCGGGTAAAGGGAGATTTTAGGTTGGGGGTTTCGTCTGGGCATTATTTTTACTTCAGAATCGAAAAGGTCCAGCACATATGTCTGGACCTCTTTTGGGGTACCCTATGGGACTTGAACCCACAACCCCTGGAACCACAATCCAGTGCTCTGCCGATTGAGCTAAGGGTACCATATTTCATTTAGCCGAGTAAGCTTGTTCAACTCATTATAACGCCAAAGGCCTCTTCAAGACCACAGCGCTATGCAAGTGAACATTGCCACCAGGCTGGTTTTCGCACCCCAGCCTCTGCGCCGCTGGAGACGGGTAGAGAACCGAAGTACAAAGAAGGGTAGAGTTGGTAGGGGTTGAGGGCGGTGGTAAGCCGAGTTCTGTTTCGGTGGCCATCTATCTCGGCCCTTGCGGGCCGGCTACCTCGTCACCTCGGTAGCTGCTCTCACTTCCGACCGGCTCGGCGAGCAGCCTATCATGCGTGCGGAGCACACACAGCGGTCGATTCGGAGATTGCTGCAGGGAGGATTACCCTTTTCACTCCGCACCCGAGGGGCGGCATTGGTCTCTGTTGCTCTCACCTTGCGGTGCCTGTCTGGACTGTCAGGGCCTACGACCGACCCTGCCCACGCTTTCACGTGGCACCCTGCTCTATGCAGCTCGGACTTTCCTCTACCGGTCGCCCGGCAGCGGCCACTCTCGCTTTTTGGCCTTGTCCAACTCTATTGTCGCATGGCACACGGTGTGGGCCGTGGCTTTTGTTAAAGTCGCTTGCCGGTTCCGGGACAGGGATTCGAACCCCGATCGACAGATTCAAAGTCTGCTGTCCTACCATTAGACGATCCCGGAGGGCTGGCTTGCGACTCAAGTATACAGCCTGTGGGGGCTTTAGTCAATCGGGCTTGGGAACGATTACAGCACTACGCTGCTCAGATAAACAATAAACCAGGTATAATCTGTGGGGTTTTGCCTGGTTTATTATTGCACGAGGTCTGCCTTTCCTCCGTATGTCGCGTAAATTATCACTAAGAACCAGTAAGCCCAGCCAGAAAATCAAGCACAAGTCTATTGAACTGCGCGGGCTGCTCCATACTGGGCAGGTGGGCCGTGTTGTGGATGACTGCCTGCCGTGCGCCCTTTATCCCCTGCGTCAAGGCCGGGCCGGCTATCTGCACCTCAGTGAGATCAAGGTCACCCCAGATGACCAGCGTAGGCACGCTGATCTGCGCGAGGCGGGTGTGAGCAGGCGGGTCAAGAGGCTGTGGGATGCCCTGCGACTTGTGCGTGGTGTAGTTGTGTAGAGACATAGCGCGCACCTTCTCGCGCACCTCTGAAGCCACACGTGTGGAAGGCTGGTCGGGGCCATCCACCCACAGCCGCACATCCAGATCGGCTACCTGCGGCCAATCTTCGGCTTTTTCGGCTGCCTCTGTTTGGTCGAACAGCTCAATTTCAGTGGGTGTAGGCTCCTCCTCTATACCGCCCAGTCCGGGGCCCACAGGGATGAGGGCGGCGACCGTCTCAGGGTGTTCCAGGGTAAAGTCGATAGCGATCTGGCTGCCCCGAGACACGCCTAATACGTATGCCTTTTCAACACCCAGGTGCGTCAATAAGGCATATAGATCTTGCCGGTTCGAAAAGGATACCTCCTCACTCTGTGATTTGCCGAAGCCACGAGTGTCGTAGCGGATCACACGGTACTTCTCAGCGAATAGCAGAAATTGCGGGTCCCACATAGTGTTGTCCGCTATGCCCGCGTGGAGGAGGACGAGGGGATGGCCTTCGCCTGCAACTTCGTAATAGAGGCGTGCGCCCGGCACCTCGACGTAGCCTGTGGTGTGGTTGGGTAGTGAATTCATCAAATTCTCCTTAGATAGCCTTTGCTTTAGCTATGGGGCATACGTGTAAAAGGTTACTCAAAGTCCTTGTCCTTGAACTTGTGCTAGAATATAAGTGGGTAAGGCACTCTGTTCGCAGAGCAAACAGTTTTCCGTCTTTTGAGACGACCCACTTTATATGCGAATACACGGGTTCCAACCGGGAAACGTCGGTTGGGTAAAAGGTTTCAAGTCTAGCCTCCATTGGTTAGTAACTTCGCTGCTGGCTTCTCTTCGGAGAGGTGAGCGGGGCCACTGTAAACTGGCCGTACTACTCGGAACCTCTGGAACAATGTACAGCGCAAGCAGCCATAAAGCAGAGCCAGGTTCCAGGGTAAAGCCTCTTGATTTATCAATGGGGTCGTTTACTTAATTATCCTCCCTGCTTTGTGCATGAAGTAGAAATAGCCGGTAGGCCGCCTCTCTGATCGGTTTGATGATAACCCGATTCTATCCTCTCGGTTGGCTGCCGGAGGTGAAGGCTCTACAGCAGGCGGCTGTGTACCCTATCAGGTCCGCTGTTTCGTCCAGATCAGCACCTTCGCCGCCCGTGTCTTCTTTTCGCCAAGCAAGCGCCTTTTCGATGAGGCCGGCCCAACTCGCGGCTTCCGTACGCATGGCCCAGCGTGCGGCTACAGGCTTCGATACAACCGTGCCGTGTTGGAGAGTATACAATACCCTGCACATTGTGAGGATCGCGTAGGTCCTATAGCCGAGGTGTCTCAGTTGAGAGGGATCGTGAACCATAGGCTCCCACCAGATATCCATCAGTTCTACAAGCGCCCGCCGCAGGTCGTCAGGCTCAACAGGATCGATCAGCGTATTTGCCGGAGGACCCAGTAGCGCCACTCCGTACTCGCGCAGAACGTAGCGCTGGATTACCCAGTCGACGTCATGCTGAGCCATAAAGAGGTCGCCGCTCCCCCTGTCGACACGCGGGTAACGAGGGTGTGTGCCATCATAGCGTCGCAGATCGCGCACCGGTATGTAGAGGCATTCTATCTCTACAGCCCAGGGAGAGTCACCGGCGGCAAAATTACCATGCAGCGCCACCAGGGACAAGAAGTGCTCATCAGTAAGTGGATCGTCCGTAACTACGACGAAATCAACATCGCTGGAATGGGGGTCGAAGTCACCTGTTGCGA
>JALYYZ010000348.1 GCA_030945985.1 Chloroflexota bacterium | reverse complement strand
GCCTTCGCCCAGGCATACAAGATATTCAGACCAATAGAGCCGGAAGGCTCCCTGGAAAAGAGGAAAATATGACGGACTGTTGCAACAGCGGCCAGCTCCGCTTGTACATGGAAGGCCCGGGCTCTATGCCGGATACCGAGCGTGCCACCATCGCGGCCCACCTGGCTTCGTGCGAGCAGTGCAGCGCCGTGCTGAACGAACTGCGCGGTATAGAGGCAAGTGTCACAACCCACCTTGCCGCACTTGCACCGGAGCAACCGCCTCATGTGCAGGGTGCGCTCATGAAAATGCGCGCTAAGTTGCGCGAGCAATCGCCTGCCGCTACAGGCTACCAATCAGACAGAGTCGGTAGGCCGCCCGCTGGCGCTAGCCTGCCCCACACAAATGGAGATAAGTATATGCGAACTTTTACGCAAGTACGGCGCGGCCACCGTGGGACGCTCTTCGCCGGGGGCTTCGCGGCCCTCGTGCTGGTGAGCCTCTTCGCCTTCCCATCGTTCAGAGCGGCCGCAGACACTCTGTTACAAAGCTTCCGCGCTAAGTCGGTCGTCTTCGTGCCGGTGAGTGCGGACCGCCTACAGCAGTTGCGCGGCCTGGCGACCGATCCCACTGCCCTCTTCATCGGCAAGCCGTCCATAGTCGGCGCGTCCAGCAATACAGAAGTCAAGTCGTACTCTGATGCCGCCAGGCTCGCGGGCTTCACTCCCGAACAGCCCTCCGTGCTCCCTTCCGGGCCTGCTGCCACACAGATCGCTGTACACGGCAACACGCAGGTGCAGGTGCAGATCAATGTCGATACCGTCCGTCTCCTGCTCACCGAACTGGGAATCACTGATGTGACTCTGCCCGACACCCTCGGCTCGTCGCCCATCACCGCGAGTGTGCCCCCTTTTGTGGAGACTACCTATACAGGAGACAACTACAAGCTGGCCCTGGTGCAGGGCCGCTCGCCTACAGTCTCCCTTCCCCCGGGGGTCGATCTCGCCCAGCTAGGCCGCGCAGGCCTCAGGCTGATAGGCATGCAGCCCGAGCAGGCTGACGCTCTCAGCCGCCAGACCGACTGGAGCAGCACCCTCGTCGTGCCCTTCCCGGCCGGCCTCAGTACTGTATTACAAGTCAAAGTAGGCGACGCGCCCGGTATGCTAGTGAGGGCCGGCAGTGACGTGCACGGGACGGGAGGCCGACAATCAGTGCTCTACTGGCAGCGCGGCGAGCAGTTCTATGTGCTCACCGGCGAGGGCCGAGGGATTACAGACGACGCCCTGTTGGTAACTGCCCGCTCGGTCAAGTAATGAGCGTGGTATAGCTGAAATTAGTTTCCCACTCCACGTTCCAGCACACAGTGGAACGTGGAGTGGGCACGGATCACCCAATGAATAATAGTAGTCCGGCGATACAAACAGAAGGCCTGCACAAGAGCTTCGGCACCAAGGTGGCCGTGGCCGACCTCACCCTGGAGGTACCAAAGGGGGAGGTTTTCGGGTTCTTGGGGCCGAATGGCGCGGGCAAGAGCACAGCGGTAAAGATGCTCCTGGGACTGGTGCGTCCCGATGCGGGCGCGGCCCAGGTCCTCGGACGCAAGCCGGGCGACCCTGCCGCGCTCGCGCGAGTAGGCTTCCTACCCGAGCACTTCCGCTTTCATGAGTGGCTGCAGGCCGGCGAGTTCCTGGACTTGCACGGCAAGCTATACGGCATGAGCCCTGCGGCTCGCACGCGGCGTATACCCGAGGTGCTCGAGCTTGTCGGCCTCCTGGAGCATTCTCGTAGACAGCTCTCCGGCTTCTCCAAAGGGATGCTTCAGCGCATCGGGCTGGCCCAGGCGCTTCTCAACGAGCCTGAGCTGGTGGTGCTCGACGAACCGACCTCTGCCCTTGACCCTTTCGGGAGAATGCTCGTGCGGGGCATCATCCACAAGCTCAAGGCGGGAGGCACCACTGTTTTCCTCAACTCCCACTTGCTTGGTGAGGTAGAGGCCACCTGCGACCGGGTCTCCTTCATCCGGGAGGGCACCGTCCTTCGCACCCTCTCGTTGCGAGAGACCGAGGCTGCGGGCCTCAAGGTTGAGTTGCGCGTGAGCGAGGTTACGCCCGCCCTGCTTGCTGCGCTCAGCGACCTGGTGGTCGAGTGGCGCTTCCTGGACACAGAAGGTGGCAATGCCCGACCGGAGCCGGTCCATTCAGGGAGCTTCGGCAGCTTCCAACCGTTCGAACCGGACGGAAGTACGGCGGCGCATCTGGAGGCGAATAGGGAAGCGAACCGCCCCGAAGCGGGCATCGCGGTTGCCGGAACCGGCACCACTGCCCTGGAGCTGACTTTACAGCACGAAGAGATGCTGCCGCTGGTGGCCGTACGAGTTCTCAGGAGTGGGGCGCGCTTATATGCACTCACTCCCCACAGAGTCTCGCTGGAACAACTATTCCTCGAAATCGTCGGCAGGGAGGACAGCGGCCAATGAGCAGGATCCTGATAATAACCGGCCTGACCCTTCACGAAGCCGTGCGCAGGCGCATGGTACTAGTGGCGCTCGTGCTGGGGGCCCTGTTCCTGCTGCTCTACGACACCGGTATGATAGTTCTCTTGAACGATGCACGAGGCAGGGTAGACAACCTCGGCGGCATACCCAACAGCATCACGAGCGTGCTGGGCGAGCAGATATTTGCCTTCCTGTTGATCGTGGGCCTGTACGTGGTTCACTTCCTGACGATGATGCTGGCCATCTTCGCATCGGTTGACACGTTGGCCGGCGAGATAAGGTCGCACACGGTGCAAACGTTAGTCACAAAGCCGATGCGCCGTAGCGAGTTGCTGCTCGGCAAGTGGCTTGGTTACGCACTGATGCTCTGCGGCTATATGCTGCTCCTAGCCGGTGGCTGCATCATCTCCGTCTATCTTATTACCGGCTTTCTGCCGCCTAACATCCTCCCTGCCCTGCTCCTCTTCGCCCTGGAGGCCCTGGTGCTACTCTCTCTATCGCTGCTGGGTGGCACACGGCTTTCGACACTCACAAACGGCGTCGCTCTCTTTATGCTCTACGGTCTCGCCTTCATAGGGTCGTGGATAGAGCAGTTCGGCACCCTGTTCCAGTCGCATGCCGCCATCAACGTCGGAATCGTGGCGAGCCTTGTTATGCCTGTCGAGTCGATCTGGAGCCTGGCGGCATACCTGCTCCAACCCGCCTCGATACACGACCTGCCCCCCGGCCTGCGCTTCTCACCCCTGCTCGGAACCACATCGGTGCCAAGCGCGGCGATGGTAATCTATGCTGCAAGCTACGCGGCTATCATGCTCGCGCTGGCGATCAGATCGTTCGCGAGGCGAGATCTATGAAACCGCTCGTCTTTGTGCGGGCACGTTTGAAGAACTCTTGTAGAGTAACCGATTAGAACCACAGGGCATCTGATTGGTTACTCTCTCACGTTAGGCGAAAGTCTCATCTTAGGCGGAAGTTGCAGCCAACAGGCACTAATGCCCAAGCGTTGATGAGTTCAAAGAGGGAAGCTCAGAATAGAGGAGAAGCTCAGAATAGAGGAGAAGCTCAGAATATGAAACCAATATCACCCGCGACAAACGGAGTAGCTGCGCACCCACCTGAGAGAAGTATGATACCCGCAGTAGAGGCCGTGAACCTCACCCGCTCCCTACCACTTGGCGGCAAAGAGGTAGCCATCCTGAACGGGGTCTCCTTCACCACCGAGCCGGGTGAGTGGATAGCGCTCACCGGCCCGTCGGGATCAGGCAAATCCACGCTGCTCGGGATCATCGCGGGACTGGACACACCCTCCAGCGGCACCATCCGCATCAGTGGCATCGACATCAGCCGGATGGACGAGGGTAAGCTGGCGGCCATGCGCAACAAAGAGATAGGGATTGTCTTCCAGTCGTTCAACCTGATCCCCTCGCTGACCGCCCAGGAGAATGTCGAAGTGCCCCTCTACGTCGGCTCCGGGCACAGGAAGGCGGCAGGCAAAGCGGCAGCGATGCTCGACCTCGTGGGGCTGGGCGACAGGCGAAAACACCGCCCGCACCAACTCTCGGGCGGCGAGCAGCAGCGCGTTGCCGTAGCCCGCGCCCTTGTGACAGAGCCTTCCCTGCTGATCGCGGACGAGCCGACAGGCAACCTCGACAGCGCCACGGGGGCACAGGTGCTTGACCTCTTTTCGCGCCTGCACGCCAATCTGAAGGTCACGCTGGTCATCGCCACCCACGACCCTGCTATTGCGGCAAGAGCCGATCGCGTCCTGCACATGATCGACGGGAGGTTAGCTGTAGGCAGGGACCAAGACACCGGTACGCCGGTTCAGGCTCCTGGCTCCCAACTCCCTGACGCCTCACCCGAAACTCAAGCGCGTCAAGCACAAATCGCCACCATCCGTTCCGGCTCCCAACCTCTGTCGAGCGATACCCTGGAGGGGGCTCACCGATGACGTTCGCCTTCTATGCACGTTACGCCCGTCGCGCTCTCTTGCGCGATGGGCAGCGCACGCTGCTGGCCTTGGTGTGCATCGCCTTCGGCGTGATGTCGCTGGTCGGCATGCAATTGCTGTCGAATATGATTCATGCAGCCGTGGTGACCGACCCACGGAGTATCCTGGACGGCGATGCGGTTATATCGCACCGGCAAGGCGATCTCTTTACGGCACAAGATCTCGACCAACTCAGCACGATGAAGGCGGACGGCAGGCTTCTCTCTTATTCTCTGATGTCGCAGGGCGATACGCGTTGGCTCAAGCCTCCCGGCACAGGCAAAGTCTATCTGCTAACGGGGCAGACACGCGGGGTCGACCCTGCTCATTTTCCTCAGATCGGCACGATCCATATCTCCACGCCCCAGGGGGCGAGCTTTAGCGACAGGATCAAGACACCCCTCGATATGGTGATTACATCTGACGTGGCTGATAAGCTCAATCTAAAGATCGGTGACGCCATCACGCTGATCGGCAACCCGACCGGTGAGCCGGCCACCCTGCGCCTGGCCGGTATTGCCGACAATGTGCCCGGCTCGCGGGGCGACAGCGCCTTCTACTCGATCGAGACGGCCTCAAAGATCAGCGGGCAGTCGAGCCCGTCGAATATGGCCTCACTCGTGTGGGGAGCTCGCGGCCCGCAGACTGTCGCTTTCAACTCGGAGAGCTGGCACATGCAAACCGTGGCCGATGAGGTGAAAAACGCAGCACAGGTGGCCGACCTCTTCGGCTTCATGCTGAAGGGAGCGGGCATCATGGGTCTGCTGGTCGGCGGCATCGGCATCGCCAACACATTACAGGTGGTACTCGCAAGGCGAATGCTCGAGATCGCTACCCTCAAAACTCTCGGCTATCGAAGGCGCGACTTGCTCTTTCTGTTCGGTATCGAAACCGCCCTCCTCGGACTGATCGGCGGTATTGTAGGGGTGGTGTTGGCCCTCGGCCTCGCCTTGCTCTTGATGAACCTCATGGGTCACCTAGGCGCTCTCCTGCTGAATTGGAGCGCTGACCCGCTGGTGATGCTGGGCGGCATCCTCACAGGGGTGCTCACCGCTGTAATATTCGGCCTCTACACCATCGTGCGGGCAAGCTCTGTGCGCCCGGCGGTGTTGCTACGCGAGCTACCCGCGAGACTGACAGTGGGAGCGCGCATCGCGAGCGCAGGTCTTACCCTCCTGTTGCTGGCCCTGTTCACCGGTATAAGCGTGCTTATCATGGGCAAGCTGATCGATGGCATCGCCGTAGTGGCCGCCGCCCTTGTTGGGCTCGTCGTGCTCACTCTGCTGATGGGAGCAGCACTGCTCGCGGGTATGTCCCTGCCGACGCCGGGCATGCCGTTGCTCACTATGGCACGGCGCAACCTGAGACGCAAGCCAATGCGCTCCGTCTTCGCGCTGATAGCCCTTTTCTGCGGGGTCTTTGCCATCGGCCTTTCGGGATCGGTTCTCCTGAACGCTCGCGACCGTCTCGCCGCGCGGCAGACACCCGCCGACGGCCTCAATATTACGCTCTACGGAAAGCGGGCCGATAGCGCTGCGATCACAGCGCAACTCGCCGCCTATGCCGTGGAGAATGTGCAGTCGTCGGTGCGCCTGCCGGCTGCTGTTTCATTCAAGGATGTGCCTCTCCCCGGTATCAGTTCTGCAGATGGACGGGAGAGCACAACGAACAGCGATATCCAGGTGGTGAGCGGCCAACTGGCAGGCGACAGGTCAGGACTGCTGCCCGCACAGGCTCAGCAAGCGCCGCTTTCGATCAAGCAGGGGGACCTTGTGGTGGTTACGGTAGCCGCCTCGCCGGGTAATACCGGCTCCAAAGGCACGACCAGCAGCGTTAGCATACGCGTCAGCGGCTTCTACAGCCAGACAGGTAGAGGAGAGGACGCGCGCAAGCACCCGACCGCCATAATTCTGACCGCCGCAGCGGCCCTGCGGCTGGGAGGTCCGGCAACCTCCCTGGTATATACCGGCCACGTGCCCTTGAGCCGTCTCTCAGCCGCCACCAACGCGATAGGTCAGGCGCTGCCCCAGGCAATTGTCGTAAGCCAGGCCGACCTGAACGATGCGCGCAACCACATTTTCGAGGGCCTCTTCGCGTTCGCCGCGGGCCTGGCAGGGCTGGCTCTGGTGGCCGGGGCCATCCTTATTGCCAATGCGGTTGGCCTCGCGATGGTCGAGCGCCGCCGCGAGATGGGCATCCTGAAGGCGGTCGGGTTCACCTCGAACCGCGTGCTGAGTACACTCCTCGCAGAAAACGCCCTGATGGGCCTGATCGCAGGCGTCCTGGGTATGGCGGGGGTTGCGCTTGCGATGCTCTGGATAAACAACGCCGTGCCCCAGGCCCTGCTCTCGTTCGACCCCGTGCTGGCCGTCGAAATGGTAGGTATAGCCGTGGCCCTGGCGCTCCTCAGTGCCGTCGCCGTAGCCTGGAGGCCGACCCACGTCCGCCCGTTGGATGTGCTGAGGAACGAGTGAGGATTACCTTGCTAGTGTAGCTTCCAGCGACCTCTTGGCTTGTAAGAGAAAAACAACCAGATCAAAACCCTGCGGGTTTCATCTGGTTGTTCTTGGAAAGGAGTGCTCTTTAACCCGCTGCCTTCGTCTATTCCCTGCCCTGTGAACCCTTTGCTCGTGCGGCTGTTTGCTCCATTGATGTAGCTCTACGCCACTTCTCCACATGGCTTGTAATACTGCCGCTTCTCTACCTTGGGAGGTGTTGACGCATCTACTGGCATGCTAGTGCTCCCCAGGTGATCTGTCACGGCCCTCGGTTCGCTGTTGCCTGCTGAGTTTGGCTGGTTATCTCGCCTGAAGGTTACTGTCTTGCTAAGCGGGCAGAAGATTAGTCCACCCATACCGCAGCATGTACATTTTGGGCAGGCCAGATGCCAGGGCGTCCGCACAGCCTGACATGACAACCGGCGAGCAATAGACCGTACCTATATGCTACACCGGCGCCTACACGTCGTTAGCCATATCAGCGTATAATCAGCATAACACTGGTCCTGTAAGCTCATGAGGCTGTGCCTGCTGCCGGCTCATAGCCTCTTCCAAATCTAAATACTATGAGAGATCACACATGATAAGCGCTCCACTCCCCTTCCTGCATGGTCGCCCGGAGACCTCAGAACGGAAGAAACCAGCTGCTTGCGAGCGTTGCGAAGCTGTCCCTGCCGCCCTACCGGACCGGGGCGCACTCTATATCTCGCCACCGCTTGATCATACCCAGACTACTCTACGTAACTCCTTGCGCAAAGCAGGCATTGCCTACAGCGAGCCTTATAGCGCTATCGTTCAGGTGGAACTTGGCGAAGGTGTGCTACAGCGGCTTAGCACCGAGCTAGGCGCCGCGCTCAGCGCCGCTGAGATGCGCGACTCCAAGTCGCTTATTCTCGACGATGGTGTAACGCCGACGCTCTTCGACCTGATGCGAATGCAGCCGCTGAGCGTGCTGCTGGGACGCGTACACGGCGAGTGGCTGCTTGAAATGATGCACGATGAGCGCCTTGTTTCCCACTTTCAACCGATCGTGGCTTGTAGCGACCCGCAGACCATTTTCGCCTACGAATGCCTTCTGCGCGGCAGAGAAGAGGACGGTACGCTCGTCTACCCCGACCGCCTGTTCGGTGCGGCACTCACCGCAGACCTACTTTTCCAACTCGACCGCAACGCCAGGATCACCGCAGTACGCTCGGCAGCCCACCACAACGTGCAAACGAATATATTCATCAATTTCAACCCTAGCTCGATCTACGATCCCGTCTACTGTCTACGCACTACCCTCGAAGCCGTGCGGGCCTGTGGCATGTCGCCCGAGCAGATCGTCTTTGAAGTGGTCGAGAGCTCCGAAGTGCGTGACGTGGACCACTTGCTGAACATTATGTCATTCTACAGGTCGAGAGGCTTCAAAATAGCGCTCGATGATCTGGGCGCGGGTTACAGCTCGCTCAACCTGCTAACTCGTCTCAAGCCCGACTTCGTCAAGCTCGATCTGCAAATGATCCGCGACGTCGACTCCGACCCCTACAAAGCTCACATCGCCGCACAGATATTGGAGATGGCACGCAAGCTGGGCGTACGCACTATCGCCGAGGGCGTAGAGACAGAGGCCGAGTGGCTGTGGACGCGCGACACCGGCGCTGATTATGTACAAGGCTACTATTTTGCCCGTCCTGCATCGCCGCCGCCTGCTGTGCGTAGAGCCTCTTAAGGAGGCGTCTGGCAAGCAAGAGAAGAAGGTGCGATCAGGACCGTGGGGTTCGTGATCGCGCCTTCTCCAGTAAGATACACCTTACCCTTTTGCAATCGGAGTGGCTGAGCAGATGTTCAATGGAGCTATAGATAGTGCCCTGAGATACTCCAGGGGCGCCTTGCACGTTGAGGGCGTCTCCGCAACATCGTTGGCTCGCGAATTCGGCACGCCACTTTATGTCTACAGCGAGGACATCCTGCGCGGCCAGTACCTGCGACTTGAGAAAGCGCTGCAAGGGCTCGCCCGAGAAGTCATTATCTGCTACGCACTCAAGGCTAATGCCAACCCGACGCTGGGCGGCATTCTCGCAAGCATGGGGGCGGGGGCCGACGTGGTATCGGGCGGCGAGATATACCTCGCGGGGCGCATGGGTTTTCCAGTCGAGCGCACCGTCTTCGCAGGCGTGGGTAAGACACAGAGCGAGATGGCTGAAGCCCTGAAGACGGGCGTGCGCTCCGTGCATGTCGAGTCGGCGGCTGAGCTCGACGCGCTGGCAGCGGTGGCGTACGACATGGGCAGAGTGGCACCTGTCGCTATCCGCGTGAACCCTGACATCGACGCCGGTACCCACCCGCATATCACCACGGGCACTAGGGGCGACAAGTTCGGGGTGCCGCCTGGTGAAGCTCTGGCGCTGATTCGCCATGCCGCTCAGGTCGCTTCGCTGCGGCCGGTGGGCCTACACGCCCACGTAGGATCACAACTTCAGAAGGTGCAGCCCGTGGTCAGTTCAGCCGCGCGCCTTCTTGCGATGTGGGATTTGCTTTCGGGCGAAGGGATCGAGTTGCGCGAGCTCGACATTGGTGGCGGCCTGGGCATCCCGTATCGCCCAGGCGAGTCGCCGGAGGGGCCTGAAGAGTTGGCGCTGGCGCTGGGCCCACTGCTGGCGGGCCGGGCGCTCGATCTGGTAGTCGAACCGGGACGTTTCCTGGTAGGTCCAGCTGGCGTGCTGCTTACCAGGGTCACTTTCTTGAAAACCGCAGGCGCGGCTCACGCAGCGCCCGCCTCGTCCGACCTCCACGGCGAGCCGCAATACGAGGCCGCAGCGGAGCGCCGGACGCTGGTTGTTGTGGACGCCGGGATGAACGATTTGCTGCGGCCTGCGCTCTATGGCGCGTGGCACCCCGTCTGGCCCGAACGCGAAGAGGATGCCGGCTCCGGCGCGGAGGTCGATGTCGTCGGCCCCGTGTGCGAGTCGTCGGACGTGCTGGCGAGGGGGCGCAGGCTAGGGCTCATCAGGCAGGGCGATCTGCTGGCGATTGGACAGGCAGGCGCATACGGCTACTCGATGGCCTCAAACTACAACGGACGTCCGCGCCCGGCAGAGGCCCTGGTGAGTGGAGAAGGTGCTCGCCTCATACGCCGCCGAGAAAGCTACGGGGACCTGTGGGGCAGCTCCCCCCACGGGGAGCCGCAAGCAGGGCCTGGGGACTAGCGTCTCGTTGCACACAGAACTTTGCGGGTAAAAACCGCTTGTGAGTAAGTCAAGGGCTGCACCTTGTGATGTCTCTGGCGGAGACTCTCCCGCTGCCTCTTCTGGCGACCTCTTGGGGAAGGAGCGCTTCTTTCTAAGCTCTACTTTGTACAATTTTAGAATTGGGATTGTGCGTGAACCTCGTCACGCCCGCGCCTTAGACTTTATATACATCAAGATATTGCCAGAATTTGTGATAAGCATTGAAAAACGCTCGTGCGTGAGCCTGTGC
>JALYYZ010000251.1 GCA_030945985.1 Chloroflexota bacterium | reverse complement strand
GGTATGAAGCGGTAGAAGATGTAGTAAAGTAGGAACAAAAGAAGCGGGTCTCCTTACCGTAGGGGTTCTAGAACATCGTAAGGAGATTGTATCTTCTAAGGCATACCGTTAGCAATGAGGAGCACGCAACGAAGGAGCATCTCAGGAGTACTGCGGCCTGATGGCTACTGGGTTTACGCACGGATTACCTATGTAGCCAACACAATGCGACGCTTGTGCGGGGTACAGACCTTGTCCCGCTGGAGAGTACCCACCCTGGTTGGAAAAGCTCGATCTTTAGCTGAAGAACAGAATGGCAGAATACAAGACCAGGCTCGGAGTGAGTTGCTAGGCGTATGAGATAGCTTCCTCAAAAGTCATCTTTTCGCCCAGGCTGCACGCTCTTTCATATTCTGCAAATCCCAGCCGACGGCGAATATCAGCGACAAGCCGCTCGCGCACAGGCGCTCTGACTGGGATGATCTTGGCGTGCATCTCTAGCCTGGCGGCTTCCGCCGCGCCAAGCAGCGTTGCCGCGCGTTGTAGATCTCCCTCGCCTGACACCGAACGGAATAATTCGACCTCGGCCAGTCCTTCGAGGCTGTCGGGTATACGATGTTTGCCGAGGGTCCTTGCGAAGCTCAGGCTCTCCCGGAAGAGTTCTTCGGCGCGAGCATAGTCGCCCTGCCCCATCCTCGCGAGTCCCAGCGCTGAGAGAGACCAACTCACCGTTGCTCGAAAGTTTGCGTCCTGAGCCAGTGCAATAGCTTCCTCAAGATAAAGAATCGCCTTACCATAATCCCCCTTATAGCACAAGGTCGTGCCCAGCTCACGGAGCGAGCCAAAGATCATAAATGTGTCCGCGATTTCTCTCCCCGTAGCCAGACTTTGCTTTAGCAGATATTCAGCCCGCTCGAAATCTCCTAGCTCGCCAACTGCCCTGCCCAGTGCCCAATTTGAATTTGCGATAGCCATCTTATTCCCCTCCTGCTCTCTCATGCTCAAGCACTGCTCATACAAAGGTACAGCGGTAGTGTAGTGGCCCTGCACCCACGCTACATGCCCCAGGTTCCCAAGCGCGCTAGCTAAAATGCTATCCGATTCCGTCCCGCCTAATAAGGTCAGGCTTTCTTCCAGTAATAGTTGAGCTTTGGCGTAATCACTTAAATAAATGCTCAGACGCCCGGCGTTCACTAACAAGCTGGCATGTTTCGTGCGCACGTTGGGGTCTGTATTGTGTGAAACGTCTTGTGCCGAGGCTATTCGTTCCAACCAATCGAGTCCCTCGCTGTAGTAGCCTCTCAACTCCCAGTAGCGGGAAAGGGACAGTCCAAAAGGCAGAGCCATGTCAGTAGGTCGATTTTCGATGGCCCAAGCAAGGGCTGCGCGTACATTGTCGGCATCCTGATCAAGGCGGATGCCTACTAGCCTCTCGTTTTCGCCCACGATGTGAGGGTTGAAGCTAGAGGCCATAGCCATGAAATATTCGGCGTGTAACAGCCTTATCTCATCTTTCTCTCCACTCTCGACCATACGTTCAAGGCTGTATTCTCGGATCATCTCGGCCATCGAGAAGCGCGGCTCGTCTCCCGGCTCCCTGTTGCCACCGGGAGTGATCTCCCGCCTCAGAAGATTCTTAAGTACAAGCTGCGAAACGGACTCGAACAAGCTTTGTTGAAAGCTGGAGCTGGCGTTGCATATGGCCTCTGCGGTGGCTAACGTAAACCCACCGAGAAAGACCCCTAAGCGCCTGAACAG
Organism: Chloroflexota bacterium; assembly: GCA_030945985.1. Lineage (GTDB taxonomy): Bacteria > Chloroflexota > Chloroflexia > QHBQ01 > JADMIH01 > JADMIH01. The sequence goes on along the minus strand of JALYYZ010000251.1, from coordinate 1,286 downwards.
GAGTTGCTCATCCGCCGTAAGCAAGTCATAACTCCAGCCTATCGCGCCACGCAGCGTCTGCTGCCTCCCGGAGAGGTTGCGCGCTCCCCCCGAGAGTAAGTTCAGCCGCGATGATTGCTCGTCTTGCAAGTGGCTGAGCAAGGCTGTGAGGGGCAACATCCGAGTGCGGACAGCGACGAGCTCTATGGCCAGCGGCAGCCCGTCCAGTCGCGCGCAAATTGCCGCCACCTGAGGGGCGTTCTCTGCAGTCAGCACAAAGCTCCTATCGACAGATTGCGCCCGCTCGACAAAGAGCTCTACAGCCGGGTTGCCGGTCAGGGTTTCCAGGCTGCTATCTCCATGCTCAACGTCGGGCAGCGGCAGGGCATGCACATTGAATTCCCGTTCCCCATGAACATTCAGAGCCTCCCGGCTAGTGACCAGGGCCTTTACGTTAGCACATGATTCCAGCAAATCGGCTATAGCCGGGGCCGCCTCCACAACCTGTTCAAAGTTGTCAAGCAGCAACAGAGCATGTCTCTGCTTGAGATGTCTTTTCAGGGTGATGGCAAGAGGCTCGCCGCCCACGTCTTGTATGACCAGCGCATGAGCCACCGACGGCATTACCAGTGTGGAATCTAACACCGCGGCTAACGCTACCCAGAAAGTTCCATCCTGGAACTCCGGGTGATGCTGCAACCCTTTAGCAGTCTCTATCGCCAGGCGAGTCTTGCCAACGCCGGGAGGGCCTGTGAGCGTTACCAGGCGCACATCACGACGTAATAAGAGCTTGTGCAGCGCCTCCAAATCTCCCTCTCGGCCAATTAGGGAGGTTAGTTGGGCAGGCAGGTTCTGCAGGATAGGCTGCGGCTCTTGCGCTTGACCAGTTCCGGTAAGGGGTGCAACCACGCCATCTTCGTCTGCCTGCAGCATACCTCTGGCAAAAGCCACAAAGGCGTCCCGGTCGGCCTCGGGAATGAGGAGGGCCTCAGCGAGCAACTCGGCCACCTGGCGAGATGGCCTGCGCTGCCCCTGCTCGATCATCTGTATGGAGGCACGCGAGCAGCCGACACGCTCGGCAAGGCTGGCCTGCGTCAGGTCGAGCGCTTTGCGGCGCTTCCTTAGCCAGGGCCCGAACGGTTGAGGATCACTTGTAGTACCTATACCACTCACGGCAAGCGTAAACCTTCTGTTTTCATAAGAGCGATGTGTCATTCTTGTGGCATTCTTGTAAGGACTATTATAGCCGGATTGACCATATGATGTAAGAGGTAGCCAATCGTGTTGGATCTGGCGCCGCGATGCTC
>JALYYZ010000197.1 GCA_030945985.1 Chloroflexota bacterium | reverse complement strand
GATCTATATAAAGCCGCTGACGATGCACAGGCACGGGATAGTAAATCTCGGTGCCCACGCCCAACTCGGCTAGCTGAGTGCGCACAGCGTCCCGTACGTAGGGCGCCTTTACTCGTACGGTGTACTGGTGGAAGACGTGCCGCGTTCCCTCTCGTACGGTGGGGGTCTCCACCCTGTCGCCAGGGAGGCGTTCGCTCAGGTAGGTAGCGTTCTCAATGCGCGCCTGGTTAAATGCCTCCAGCTTGGGCAACTGCGCCATGCCGATAGCGGCATGAATATTCGTCATGCGGAAGTTGTAGCCAAGCGATTCGTGATAGTACCGCACTCGCATACCGTGCGACCTGACGAGCCGGGCACGGTCCGCCACATCATCGTCATTCGTTGTGACCATGCCGCCCTCACCCGTGGTGATATTCTTGGTTGGGTAAAAGGAGAAGCAGCCCGTGCCCCAGCTCCCTGCGCGCTTATCTCCTTCAGAGGCTCCATGCGCTTGCGCGGCGTCCTCGATTATAGCGAGTCCGTACTTCTCGGCTAACTCGCAAATACGCGACATCTCTGCAGGGTTGCCAAAGAGATGGACAGGCATGATCGCTTTTGTGCGGGGCGTGATAGCTGCCTCTATCTGATCGACATCGATATTGAAGCTAACAGGGTCTATATCGACAAAGACGGGGTGAGCGCCCACATAAAGCACCGAGTTGGCTGAAGCGATGAAGGTGAACGGGGAGGTAATTACTTCGTCGCCTGCCCCGATCCGGTGGGCGAGCAGTGCAACATGCAGCGCGGTAGTGCCGTTGCTGGTGGCTATTCCATGCCGGGTGCCGCAGTAGCCGGCGAACGCCCGCTCAAAATCAGCTACCACGCTCCCCTGCGCGAGCTGACCCGAGTCGAGCACTGCCATTACCGCCGCCTTTTCTTCGTCCCCGATCTGGGGCTTTGCTATGTTTATCATCGATGCTCCTTCCGACCACTATCATCCCGTGGAGGTGCGTCCGGTGCGCTATAATACCAACCCACAGACGCGAGTCGGACTCGCTCTAAACCTCTACAATAATCTCTCTAGCACAAGCAGGGCAGCGCCACACACCATCATCACCCACCGGCTGCATGCGCCTGCCACATGCGCAGACGTAGCCTTGCAGCTTTGCGGGGTTGCCATAGACAAGGCCGTAGTCAGGTACATCTCTGGTAACGACCGCCCCCGCGCCAACCATCGCGAAGCGGCCTATCGTGACGTTAGTAACCACAATTGCGCCGGCGCCGATCGAGGCTCCACTCTTTACAAGTATGGTGCCAAGTTCCCAATCTTCCTCGCTCTTCAGCGAGCCATCGGGGTTCACCGCACGGGGCATCTTATCGTTCGTGAAGATCACATGCGGTCCCACGAAGACGCCACTTTCAAGGGTCACGCCATGATAAATGCTCGCCCGGTTCTGAATCTTGACGTTATCACCTATCTTCACGCCAAAATCGACGTATGCCCCCTTACCGAGAATGCAGTTGAGGCCGAGAACAGCGCCTTCCCGCACCTGCGCCTGGTGCCAGACTCGCGTGCCCTCGCCAAGTTTCGCGCGTGGAGAAACCTCGGCGGTCGGATGTATATAGATGCCATCACTCATCGTTCAGAGACACCTCGCAACAGGACTGTGCGTCGCCATGCGCAACAAGCCTACTCGTTTGCCGCACCACGTCGTAACCACAAGGCTTCGATTCCCATGATCTGTTTCACAAGGCTCAACAAGACTACACATTATCCGCACCCCGCTGCAACAATTCAGCTATTCGCTGGGAGGCCCTGCCGTCACCATATACCGCAGGCGGGTCCGTGACGGGCGGGGGCTCCCGCAAAGCCTCCAAGATTTTCGATACATCGGTGCCTACGAGCCTGTTCCAGCCGCTCTCCACCGTCTCGATCCACTCCGTCTCCTCGCGCATTGTGATGCATGGAACCCGCAGCCAGAAGGCTTCCTTCTGCACGCCTCCCGAGTCGGTCAGCACCACTCGTGCGTCACGTTCCAGCGCGAGCATCTCAAGGTAAGAAACAGGCTCGATTATCTTGACGTTACGGCTCACTTCTAGGCCGAAGAGCGCCAGTGCCAATGCGGTACGAGGGTGTAGAGGGAAGAGCACTCGCTCGCCACAACTGTTCAGCGCATCGACAATAGAGCCGAGCCGCTCGGGGCTGTCGGTGTTCGAAGCTCTGTGAACGGTAGCAAGCAAATAATCTCCGCGCTTGACACCCAGGCTAGCGTGTACATCACGCGCACGGCCTATGCGTTCTGCTGCCCAGAGCACCTGGTCATACATCACATCGCCGACGATCAGCACACCGGCGTTGATCCCTTCGAGGGCGAGGTTACGCGCGGCTGCTTCGGTTGGGCATAGAAGGAGAGATGAGAGTCTATCGGCTACGAGGCGGTTCGTTTCCTCGGGCATGGCTCTGTTATAGGAGCGAAGCCCCGCCTCGACATGCGCCACAGGCACCAGCAGCTTGGCTGCAGCCAGTGCCCCCGCCAAGGTAGAATTAGTGTCTCCGTAGATCAGCAGCCAGTCGGGCTTCTCGTCGAGGAGCACACGCTCGATACCGGCGAGCATCGCCCCTGTTTGCGCGCCGTGCTGCCCCGAGCCAATTCCCAGGTTATAGCGCGGCACATTGATGCCCAATTCAGAGAAAAAAACATCGGACATCTTATGGTCATAGTGCTGGCCTGTATGCAGCAACACCTCCGACAAACCGGCGGCGGCGAGTGCCCGGCCCACCGGGGCAGCCTTGATAAATTGTGGGCGAGCGCCTACTATAGAGAGAATTTTCATAGCACGATCCACGAGGGCCAACGTGAATTATAACACCCTGCGTATCTCCTGAGCAAAGCCATGCGGCGGTGTTGCAGGGTTGATGCAAACTCAGGAGTCAACGTGAAGCTACCCGGTCGATGAGCCGAAAACAGCAACTTGCCCATGTGACCAGGCGTTACATGGGCAAATGCTCCGAAGAAGTCCACTTGTGGCATATAACAATTCCCTGCTGTCCGGCTCTACATCAGCCCTGGGAAGTGTTGACAGGTTGCTCAGTCGGCTGGTCAGCGGGTTGAAGACGAGTTAAGGCTTGACAGCGCCCACATCGTGGAACACGGCCAGGACGTTCTCGTCAACCGCACTCCTGGCCACTCTGATCGCGTTCTTGATCGCCTTAGCATTGGATCGCCCATGCGCCTTGATCAATATACCGTCGAGACCCAGCACCACCGACCCGCCATACTCTGCGTAGTCGAGCCGGTTGCCAATCCGCCGGAAGCTGGGACGCAGCCCGGCCGCGAGCAACTTGTTCATAGGAGATGAGGTCATCTCGGCCCTGAGCAGATCGAATATCATCTTGGCGGTCCCCTCGACCGTCTTCAAGATGACGTTGCCCGTAAAACCGTCCGTCACCACCACATCGGCCACCCCTACGGCTATATCTTTGCCTTCGATGTTGCCCACAAAATTGAGCCCGCTAGCCAGCAGAAGGGGGTAAGTCTCGCGCACCAGCTCGGAGCCCTTGGTCTCCTCTTCACCGTTAGACACAATAGCAACCCGAGGGTTCGGCACTGACATGACGCGCTCCATATAAATAGCGCACATCTTGGCCCACTGCACTATATAGTGAGGCTTGGCATCGGGGGTTGCCCCCACATCGGCAAGAAAAACCTTGCCTACTATACCCATGGCCGGGAACGGAAGACCGAGCGCAGGCCTGTCGATACCTCTGATGCGGCGCAGCACAAAGGTGCCGCCCGACACCACCGCTCCTGTGTTGCCCGCCGACACGACGGCGTCCACCTTCTTGTCGGCCAGCATCTGCAATGCCACAGTCAGAGAAGAGTCGCGCTGTCGCCTCCAGGCAGTTGACGGGGCCTTCTCGTCCATGGGGATAACCGAAGCTGCGGGTTCGATGGGTAGTTGCAATCCTGCGGTATCGGCTTTGGCAAGTTCAGCCTTGATAGCGTCGGGCATGCCTACTAGCACAACCTCGACGCCATATTCCCTCGCTGCCTGGATAGCGCCCGCAACAGTCTCGGCGGGCGCGCTGTCCCCGCCCATAGCATCGATAGCAATTCTCATCTTCGCCTCCACGGAACTATTGCCCTATTATAACCCACAGGCTCTATTACCCCGCAGAGCACGCAAACAAAGAAGGGTAACCCGTTTGGATCACCCTTCTTTGTTTGCCATTTGGAGGAGGAGGAAAAGAAACTCTCTTATGTCTGCTGCCCTAAATATACAGGCCACAAGATCCTGACGGTATCACACTTTAGTCATAGACGGCCTAGTACATATGGTATCGAATGAAAAGTTATATTCTTACAGACCCCAGGTATTCAGCTTCGGCATCCACCACGCTCAGCAGGTAAGCGTTCCCGTGCCTGGCGGGCGACGCTGGCACGAGTAATGCTCAAACTGGTGGGTAAGAGGGGCTCACTGGTGAGACTTGCCAGTGCAGTTCTTCACAAGGGCGAACAAACTTCGTTACGTAAGGAGATCAGCAAAATGCCAGATAATCTAAAGAACGATGCCCAGGACATGGCACACGATGCAGGCAATAAAGCCAAGCACGCCACCCACGACGTACAACACGAGGCCGAACACGCCACCCACAAAGCAGAACACGGGGCGGAGCACGCGACACACGATGCGCAACGCGGAGCGGAGTCCCTGGGAGACCGCGTGAAGGAAGGCGCTCACGGCCTGGGCGATAAGGTCAAGGAAGGCGTAGACGACCTGAAACGAGGCCACTAGTCTATATCAGCCGCTAAGCCGCCGACCTCAAGCCATGCGTGAACGCTCTGCATGGGCTTCCAGCACCTCTATAGCTGAAACGCCTCTGGGTGGCGGCGAGTAGTTTCAAAGTAGATCAGAGAGACCTGTTATATGTAGGTCTCTCTTTTGTGTGCGGCAGAGAATGAAGCAGAAATCACTGTGCCACATGGCTGATACAAAGTCCGCCACCAGGCAAATGTTATGATGCCGCAAGTGAGCTACGTCGGAATATTGCCCACGTAACGCCTGATCACAGATGACAAGATGATGTTTTCGGCTCATCGACTTGATAGCTTCATGTTGACTCCTGGCTTTGCATTAACCCTGGTCGCGCCACGTACCCTTGAGTCGTGGCAGAAAGCATACTGCGA
>JALYYZ010000337.1 GCA_030945985.1 Chloroflexota bacterium | reverse complement strand
TCTCGATGGCGACAAAGTCGAATACAGGGTCTTTCACCTCGACCCACGAGTTGTTTATCCAGAGCACTTTCTGCCCTATACCTCTGACCGCTATCAGGGTGCCAAGCGTCACGATTACAGGGCTGATGAGCAGCTTCTCCACGAAGAAGCCGTTGACCGCGCCGACCATGCAGGCGGCGAAGAGTCCGGCCACAATAGCCGCCCAGGTATTCCAGCCGTAATTGACGATAAGAGTACCCGCTACTCCACTGCTGAGCAGGGCTACAGAGCCTACCGAGAGGTCGATGCCGCCGATCAGTACTACCAGCGTCATGCCTATGGCCGTCACGCCGACGATCGACATCTGCTTCATGATGTTGAAGATGTTATCGGTCAAAAAGAAGCGCGGACTTGTGAAGCCAAAGAAGAGAAAGAGGGCGATGACCACCAGCACCGTGCTCGACTCGCTCGCAAAGCCAAGCATTGCCGCGCCGGAGCGGTTGCTGAAAACGCCGCGCAGCCCTGTGGGTCCGCCTCGGGGGCTAGCTATCGGTTGTGGGGTCGCTTTATCCGCCATCTCTTGCCTCGGCTGCTGCAGCCCTTTGACTCGTGACGCCTGAGTTTACCGGCATGCGTCGGCATCCCCCTGGATGGCTGCCAGCAGCGCCTCTTCGCTCGCCTCCGACCTCTCAAAAACGCGGCTTAGATGTCCATTGTACATCACCATAACGCGGTCGGATATACCAAGCACCTCGGGTAGCTCGGTCGACACGACCAAAATGCTCTTCCCATCTTTGGCCAGCCGGTCGAGGCCCGCGTATATCTCGGCTTTAGCTCCCACGTCAATGCCTCGCGTCGGCTCGATGAATATCAGCACGTCGAGGTCGCGCATGAGCCAGCGGGCCAGTATGGATTTTTGCTGGTTGCCACCGCTAAGGGTGCGTACCCTGGAGGAGGCGGAGCGCACTACTATATTCATCCGGTCGATAAAGCGCCGCGCCCACTGCCTCTCTTTCCCGTTGTCGACGAACACCCCCGCCCGGTTGAAGCTGCGCATAGATGGCAGGGTCATATTCTCCTTCACGCTCATATCGAGGAATAGGCCCTCGCGCTTGCGGTTCTCGGTGAGCAGGCAGATGCCATGCTTTATCGCCTCTCCAGGCGAGATTAGAGAGACGGGGCGGCCGTTACGCCTGATGACGCCGCTCACCTCGCTCTGGACGCCGAAAAGGGCACGCGCCACCTCGTTTTGCCCGGCTCCCAGCAGCCCTGTCATACCGGCTATCTCGCCGCGCCGGAGCGTGAAACTTACACCCCGCACCTTCCGGCCCACCGATAGACCCTCCACCTCCAGGGCCGGCTCAGCCTCTGGGCCTTCGGAGTGGGCGCTATGGCGGTAGAAGCTCTCCAGTTGCTGGCCGATCATTGTTTCGGCCAGCGCTTCCTCGGTAACACCCTGCAGGCTGACTGTCTTGATGAGCTTGCCGTTGCGCAGTATGGTACCACGGTCGCAGTGCTCGATTATCTCCCTGAAGCGGTGCGAGATAAAGACTATCGCTATACCGCTCTTCTTGAGGCCGTCGAGGAGCCTGAAGAGGCGGTCTGTGTCCTCCTGAACCAGGGGCGCGGTAGGTTCGTCAAGCACCAGAATGCGCGGGTTATATGACAGCACCTTGGCGATCTCCACCAGTTGTTGCTGGGCCAGGGAAAGCTCTCCAAGCGGCCCGCCCACGTTGATATCGGTGACTCCCAACCGCGCCAGCACCTCGCGTGCTCGCCCCACCACACGGCGCTCGTTGATTACGAACCCGCGCTCGGTCTCTCGCCCCAGGTAGATATTGTCGGCAACGGATAGCCTGGGCACAAGGCTCAGCTCCTGGTAGACCGTGCCAATGCCGAGCCTCAATGCCTCACTCGGCCGGCTTATTGTAACAGGCCGCCCGTCCACACTTATCTCTCCCTCGTCAGGCGAGTAGACGCCGGATAGGATGTTCATCAGTGTAGACTTGCCTGCGCCGTTCTGGCCTATCAAAGAGTGGATCTCGCCCGCGCGCACCGAGAAGTCGACGTGATCGAGCGCCACTACGCCTGGAAAGCGCTTGGTGATGCCCGTCATCCGGAGGATAGGACGCTCTTCGGCTGCGTTAGAGGTAATTGTGCCGTGCGCCGGCACGTCCGGTAGATATTTGACAGCCATTGGGGCTCGATTCTGCATAGAAGTGTAGGGGCGGAGAGGTGGTCCCTCTCCAGCCCCTATCCATTGATGATTGGTCCGTTGATCCTACTTCTTCATGTACTGGTCGACAATGTCAGGCAGCGGCTTCTCGAAGGGGAAGGACTGCATGCTGTTCACCTGATCGTTAGCCATACTGCTCGCCGGTGCGACGTTGTCGGGGGTGATCAGCACGCCCTTGATGAGGATCTGGTCGCCCACGCTCTCGCCCCGCGCTATGCGGGCGGGCACCCAGGCTTTCCAGAAGCCGGAGTATTGAGGAGCCAGCAGCACTGTGCTCTTCAGGTCGCCTGACTTCACGGCGTCCAGCCCGCTCTGCGTACCGTCAACCGAGACAAGCATGATCTTGTCCAGCTTTCCTGCGCGTTTGATGACGTTGGCTGCCGGGACCGTGAGTGAGTCGCTGTTGCCGTAGATGAGGTCGAGGTTCGGATAAGCAGTCAGCCAGTTCTCGGTGATATCCGCCGCCTTCTTGGCGTCCCAACTCGTCGGCTCTTTGGCATCGACTTTGATATCGGGATACTTCGCTATGATGTCAGTGAATCCACCCGTACGGTCTTCGTTCAGCCCCTGGCCCAACAGACCCTGCAGGTTAGCTACTTCGCCTTTGGGCGAGCCGTACTTCTTGGTGAGCAGTTTCACAGCGTAGTCACCGACCATGTTGCCCGTATGCCGCTCATCAAAACCAAGCATGGTGGCGCAACCCTCGATCTTGCTGTGCAGGCAGACCACAGGGATGTTGGCAGCTTTAGCCTTCTGCATAGAAGGGCCGAAGGCTTTCGCGTCGATGAAGTTGATAGAGATGACATCCACTTTCTGGTTGATGAGGTTCTCGAATGCCTGGATCTGCTTGTTGACGTCGCCCTCTCCTGAGGTCACCTTGAGGTCAAAGCCCAGGCGGCGGGCGGCTTCTTTAGCGCCGTCTACCTCTCCCAGGTGGAAGGGGTTGCTCAGGTCGATCTGCACAAGGCCGACCGTAACGCGCTTGCCGGTACTGCCCGCGCCCGATGCGCCCGGGGTAGCAGTGGCGGCAGTGGTCTGGGAGCCGGAGCCACCCATATACTGGTTGACGATCTCAGGCAACGGCTTCTCGAACGGGAACGTGGGCATGCTGTTTACCTGGTCGTTCGCCATCTTGATAGCAGGATCAACATTGTCCTTTGTAATTAGCACACCCTTGATGAGCACCTGGTCTCCTACGCTCTCTCCTTTGGCTACACGATAAGGCACCCAGGCCTTCCAGAAACCGGAGTACTGAGGAGCCAGCAGCACTGTGCTCTGCATATCACCCGATTTGACAGCATCGAGGCCGCTCTGCGTACCGTCAACAGACACCAGCATAATCTTGTCCAGTTTGCCTGCGCGCTTGATGACATTTGCAGCAGGGACCGTGAGTGAGTCGCTGTTGCCGTAGATGAGGTCGAGGTTCGGATAAGCGGTCAGCCAGTTCTCGGTGATATCCGCCGCCTTCTTGGCGTCCCAACTCGTCGGCTCTTTGGCATCCACCTTAATGTCCGGGTACTTGGCGACAACATCGGTGAATCCACCTGTGCGATCTTCGTTGAGGCCCTGTCCGAGCAAGCCTTGCAAGTTGGCTACTTCGCCTTTGGGCGAGCCGTACTTCTTGGTAAGCAACTTCACAGCGTAATCGCCGACAATATTGCCGGTATAGCGCTCATCAAAGCCGAGCATAGTGGCGCAACCCTCGATCTTGCTGTGCAGGCAGACCACAGGGATGTTGGCAGCCTTTGCTTTCTGCATAGAAGGGCCGAAGGCTTTCGCGTCGATGAAGTTGATAGAGATGACGTCTACCTTCTGGTTGATGAGGTTCTCGAATGCCTGGATCTGCTTGTTGACGTCGCCCTCACCAGATGTAACTTTGAGGTCAAAGCCCAGGCGGCGAGCGGCTTCTTTAGCGCCGTCTACCTCTCCCAGGTGGAAGGGGTTGCTCAGGTCGATCTGCACCAATCCTACGGTGATCTTCTTGCCCGTGGTGGAGCCCGTGCCACTCGTGGCAGTCGCGTCGGTGCCCATTGTTGCTGCTGCGCCCGATGTGCCTGTGGGCTGCGCGGGCGCGGTAGGAGCCACCTGCTCAATGGTAGCAGTTGCCTGCTGTGTAGTGGCTGTGGGCTGTATGGGTGTCGCGGTCGGCGATTCGGTGCCGCACGCGGAGAGTAGCATAGAGGCGACCACACCGAGCCCCATGAATAAATCTCGTTTCCTATTCTTCCCGGTTATGCCGAACATAGCGATGTCCTCCTTTGGATCATTCTCCGTTTTCTGCCAACGCTGCCAGTTTAGAGTTCGTCTGTGTAGCCTGGAGACCTCCTTTCAATTCCGCTTCGGTACTATCTGATGACAGGTTGAGGCGGAAGCGACAACGGTCACCAGGGATATAGTTCTGGGCCACATGCAGAGGCACATGGCCCTTTGTGAATGTCAGACGCTGGAGGAACATGAGCGGCGCCCCCACCTCGACCTGCAGCAGGTGAGCCTGGGCGCGGTCGGCCAGCGTCGGCTCCAGCACGTCAGTCGCGTGGGTAGGAGGCAGGCCATAGTTATCAGCCAGCATGCGGTAGAGCGGCGGCTGGAAAGGATCGGTGAGGAGGTCGGGGCAGAGGTGATACGGGATGTAGCTGCTATCCAGCATGAGAGGCACGCCCTGCAGGTAGCGAACACGCTTTATATGGATCAGCCAGTCGCCGGGCTGCACGGCCAGTTCCTCTGCCAGATCGTCGAGGGCGGGTACCTTGTGCCGCTGAAGCAACTTGTCCTCCAGTTGCAGACCCCGGCGCGCCATTTGCTCGGCGAAGCTGTAGACCGAGCGCATCTCTTGCTCCATCTTGCGCCGCGCGACGAAAGTTCCACGCCCATGACTCCGCTCCAACACACCGTCCTGTATAAGGTTGCTGATAGCCTGGCGCACGGTCGCCCTACTCACACCTGTGGCGTGCATCAACTCGCGCTCGGAGGTGATCATGTCGCCCGGCTTCCAGATGCCTGTCTCTATTTGCGCTCTGAGGCTCAAGGCAAGCTGGTGATACAGTGGCACAGCATCGCCCGGTTGAAGCGAAAAGGTCAGGGCAGTCATGGGGTCAACCTCCATCTATATGGCAGTACCAACATACCACCTGATATACTGGTACGTACCACTTATCGGCTATTGTAGCAGAGGTTGTGCTGTCTGTCAATAGGGATATTGCCGGTGATTACCTGTAGAATTCTCCGGCGTCACTCTTGCCCAGGCTGGTTTCTTTTGCTCATCTGCCGCCACTCCAGGCGGTGCCGGAGCGCATGGAGGCGGGTCTAGAGCTGAGCGGTATTACGGCTCCCGGTCCGCAGGATGCCTGGGTCATCGGGGCAGTGCTAATGGGAAATCCATCGCCCGATTGAATTCCGGCAGTGTTCCACTGGGACGGGACCGCCTGGGAGATCGTTGGCGACGAGATCAATGGGATAAACCCGACGGCTATAACTTCGGCGCCGAGCCAGTCCGGCGTGTGACTCGTGGGGTCTTACGGCAGTGCACACTGGAACGACCACGACTGGACGACGATGCCGGTGCCGGGAACGGGGCCGGGTTACAATCTACGACCCGATGGAGAGGGTACTGAAACCTGATATGTGGTTGTGCCGGTGTTTGTGTCTAACAGGTGGTGACTACACTACGTCGGCTAAAGCCGAGTAGCTTCTAAGGATTGGTTACCTATGCACGATAGTCCTCGTGCAAGAATTACAAGTGCGGCGGCTACATCCCTGTGA
>JALYYZ010000175.1 GCA_030945985.1 Chloroflexota bacterium | reverse complement strand
GCCTCGGCATCGCCGCCGCGCCCCGCTTCTGCCTGCTCACGAAAGCGCTCATATTGGTCGAGTGGATCGTTCAGTTCGCTGAAGGCGTTTGCGATCTCGAAGGTGGTGACAAAAGCCTCGAACCTCTCTACTACCGAGGGATCTTCCGGTTTGCGCTTGGCTAGAGGCGATACCTCTACAGGATAGTTGATCAAAAAAGAAGGCTGCACCAACAAAGGCTCGATAAAATGCCCTTGCAATTCATCAAGTATCTTGGCGCGGCTGGACCCGGTTTCTATTTTTGCGCCCTTCTCCCTGGCAACCTGCAACAGGGTCTCCCCATCAGGGTAAGCGGCAATATCTATGCCCGACTGCTCCTGCAATGCTGTGCGCCAATCCACACGAGGCCATGGGGGTGTGAAATCGAGCGGCTGCCCCTGATAAGTTAGACTGGAGGTGCCGTGTAACGTCTGCACGGCGCCCGATACCAGCTCTTCCAACAGGGACATCATAGAGCCGTAATCGGCATAAGCCTGGTAAAGCTCCAGCATTGTGAACTCGGGATTATGCTTGATGTCGATCCCTTCGTTCCTGAAGTCATGGCCGATCTCGTACACACGCTCGAAGCCGCCTACAATGAGCCGCTTCAGATAAAGCTCGTCCGCGATGCGGAGGTAGAGGACCTGGTCCAGTGCATTGTGATGGGTGACGAAAGGCCGTGCGTATGCTCCTCCGTAAAGGGGTTGCAAGATAGGAGTTTCGACCTCCAGGAAGCCACGGGCATCAAGAAAGGCTCTAATGTAGGTGACCAACCGAGAGCGCGCCCTGAAGGTCTCCCGAACTTCCGGGTTGGCTACAAGGTCGAGGTAGCGCTGCCGGTAACGCGTCTCTACGTCCAGCAGGCCATGGTACTTCTCAGGCAAGGGGTGGAGCGACTTGGAGATGAGGGCGTAACTGAGAACATGCAATGTCACTTCGCCCATCTTCGTGCGGAACATGAAGCCCCTGGCCTCTATAAAGTCGCCCAGGTCGAGCATGCGATTGACCGCATCGTAATTCCACGTCGGCTCTCCCAGGTCGTTTACCCTGAAGAATAGCTGTACCCTGCCCGACTCGTCCTCCAGGTGGGCAAATGTTACCTTGCCGCCGGGCCTTTTGAGCCTCAGCCGCCCTACGACAGTTACTGATGGAGGCTCCGGCGGCGTGGCGCCTTCATCCACAGCCGAGGCGCCCATTTCCCACTCCTCGAACTCGGACACTGCACCTGCACAGGTATGCGTGCGCTCAACGCGCGGCGGGTAAGGATCTATGCCGGCAGCCCTCAATTCATCCAACTTGGCAAGCCGCTGCCGGCCCTGGTCTCCCATATCGAGTTCGGACGCATAATCGCGCCTGCCATGTGCTTGCATTTGATTCTCTTCCATACTGTTCGTCCTGGATACGTTAATTATTCAGCCGTGACAAAAGCCTGGCTGAAGAAGCTGACTAGCTTCTTGAATAGTTGCTCCTGGTTCTTGGGCTTCGCAATACCATGCCCCTCATCTTCAAAAGCAAGCAGCTCGTAAGCAACATTGGCCTTCTTGAGCGCTGCCTCGACCGCTTTGACGTTCTCCGGCGTGACGTTCGGGTCCTGCAACCCCTGGACTATCAGCAACTTGCCCTCGATGTTGCCGACGAAGTTGATGGGAGAGCTCTTATAGTATCGCGCAGGCACCTGCTCAGGCGTACCGCCTAGCATCTCTTCGCTGTAGGGGCGCAAATCAGGACGCGTTGTGCGGTAGTCGACCACGAGGTCGGTCATACCACAAATAGGGGCTGAGGCCGCTACGATGCTTGTGGGCCAGCGCGTAATGGCACACCACGACGAGTAACCGCCGTATGAGGTGCCGGTCACCCCTACTTTGCCGGGCTGCGCGATACCGTCGGCTATCAGGGCCTCGATACCTGTGCGAATATCGTCCTGCTCCCTGCCGCCCCAACCATCCTCCTTGATAGCATCGGTGAAGGCCAGGCTGAAACCGGTGCTGCCTCTGTAATTAGGGTCCAGTACGTTGAAGCCCTGCGACACGAAGAATTGCACCTGTATGTTTATCTTGTTCTCGCTATGTGATGTCGGCCCGCCATGAATATAGACTATTGTGCCTTTCGGCTCGCCTTCGGGCGTGTAGAGCCACCCGCTTATGTCAAGGCCGTCAACAGACTTCCACCTGTAGCTCTGGGCTCGTGCCATGTCACTACTCTTCAATCCGGTTTGCTCCCACACCCCTGTGAGGCTCCGTAACGTGCTGAGCCGGCCCTCTTCAAGCGAGAAACTCGCCACGTCGGCCGGTTGCTGGGAGCTGTAATATTGGCCGACCCACTCGCCGCCGGCCGAAGGGGCCAGGGGCACAAGGTTACCCGATACATCTTCTATCGGCTCTTCACCTGCTCCCGCAGGGTCAAACAACGAGGCTCGTATGGTGGCTTCCGCTACTTCGACAACCACGATCTTATCACTGCCCTCGGGCATATACGCGTCCTGCAGGTTCCGATCAGGTTGGTCGATCAGCCAGCTTGTTTCACCCGTACTCCGGTCCCATACTCCCATGCGCAGGTAGCTGCCGTGCTCGGCCAGGACCACGGCCCTTGCGCCATCGGGCATCCAGCTAGCATAAACTTTAGCTGCATCGCCGAAGTTGAGCACCTCGCGGTCTTCTCGGCCCTCGATGTCGACCAGCCACACCTGCAGGCCCGAGGCGTGCCTATCCTTGCGGTTGTAGAGGATGTGCGTGCCTTGCGTATTTAGCTCTGGAACGTAGTAGCACGGCTTCTCAGGCCGGGCCAGTGCCAGCAGATCGCCCGTCTCAAGGTCGTGCCTGTAAAGCCAAGTAGGCTCGATATCCACTCCGCGTTCAGCATCGTAGTTCGCGCCATAGATCAGCCATTTACCGTTCGGGTGCTGCCGGCCTCCGCGCAAGAAGAAGGGTGGCGATGGCTCAGTCAGCGGCTCCAGGGCGAGTGGAGCATCAAGGTGAACCTTGAAAAGCTGTACCCGCTCGTCCCCGTCATGGTCCTGACCGACTACAACGGCACTGCTGTCGGGCGTCCAGGAAACAAGCATAGTATGGTTGCTTGTCTCGGTAAGCCTTACGGCACCGGACGAGCCATCGGTAGGTGCGACATAGACATCGGCAGCGGGGGAAATGCCGAACCAGGTCCAGGCTATCCATCTGCCGTCAGGTGAGACTTGAGGCACGAGGAGCCTGGGCAGTGCCAGAAGCTCGTGCAAATAGTGGTCTTGATCCATCTTTCACCTCGGTTTGTTTCTGTTTTGCTACAGAAGACGCTCGCTCATGTTTATAACCTATTTGCAGAGTGCGTTCAATCACAAATACAGACTCACGTTTATAGGCTCACGTTAGCAGTTACGCACGATTTCAAGGGTTGTAGGAACAACGGTCAAGCGTGAAGTCAGGCCGAACTGTGTAATGTGAGTTACAGATACAGATTACGTGTTACATGCGTCGCGCGAAACGCCGGCCCAAACAAAAAGGCCGGCGAATTTGCCGGCCCTCTGGAGAGAATGCATTAGAGAATAGATTTCCTTAGCGTACGCTAACAATAACGAACTCCTCCAGCCCGCCTGGCGTGTTCACACGCACTTTCTCCCCGGCTTTATGGCCCATCAGCGCCTGGCCGACAGGGGACTCGTTAGAGATACGCGCCTGGCGTGGGCTGGCCTCAGCCGAACCGACGATGGTCCAATCGTAAGTTTCACCCTCACCATCTTTTATCTTCACTTGAGAGCCGAGCCCTACCACATCGGGGTGCGCTGTTCTCTCGATGATAGTAGCGTGCTGGAGCATGTGCTCCAACGTGCGGATGCGTCCTTCGACAAATGCCTGTTCGTTCTTGGCGTCCTCATACTCGCCGCTCTCGCTGACGTCTCCGTCGAGCTTGGCCTGCTGTATGCGGTCAGCTACTTCGGGCCTGCGTACCTCTTTCAGATTATAGAGCTCTTCTTCGAGCTTTCGCTTCCCCTCAACAGTTAAGGGGATCGGTTTATCCATGACCATAGTAACCTCTCTTTTCACGTAGCACCACGACAACCAGGGCACTGGATACTTATCAAAAAACTGAGATGCAGCGTTACGCTACTCTCAGCCATGTGAATGCTATTAGATTCAGCGTATTATACAGAAAAGTATACCTGCATGCAAGAGTTTGCACATCGGACTTTAGTACTAACTTTGTACCCAAATGTGATAACCGTTGCTATATCTTTAACGCGCAAAGCTGTTCTTTCTATTGCCCTCTCTTGCAGGGGAGGGAGCAACCAACCGAAACCCTGAGGATTTCGGTTGGTTGCTCCCAAAGAGTAGAAGGTGAGAAACAAATCAAAACCTTACAGGGTTTTGATTTGTTTCTCACCAAAAGAGACTATCCTTCTCTAAGATGTCCTCTGCGGCTGCCCCAAGAGTTGCTCTGCAGGCTGTAGAAACGTGGATGACAAACACGGCAAACGGAATGTCTCCTGCGGCAGCCTCAAGAATTGCTCTGCGAGAGCATATTGGCGAACTCCTCAACAGACACCTTCGCGGAGCCAAGCACTCGCCGCCGGGAGCCGAGCACGCGCGGCCATGTGAGCAGCCCCACCGCCATGCCCCTCAAGCGAGCACGCGCTGCGGGCTCACGCGCATGCTGCAGCGCCTCTACCGCGAAATGCATCTGTGCCTTTATTATACGGAGCCGGTTACGGCGTAGTATAACCCAGGGTATATCCTTTGCCAGTAAATAGATGAAGTTACGTCCGACATAGTACGACGAGAGGGTGCCGCCACCTGTCGCGCTCAGGTGGTGCAGCACGCGGGCGGTTGGCACATAGACAGTGCGATGGCCGCGCAGCCAGGCACGCAAATTCAGATCGACATCTTCGCAGTACATCCAAAGCTGCGGGTCGAAGACGCGCCCTCCTGGAGTGCTGCCTCCGCAACGAGCCAGGTCCTGCAGTACCGTACGCCTGTAGGCAGCAGCCGCAGCGCAGGGGCCAAACACCTCTTCCTCTTTGTTGTACTGGCCCTGGTCCTCCTGCCACACACCCCGGCTATTAGGCACCCCATCGGTGGCGTAATAGTCGCCTGCGGAGTGGAAGAAATTGGGTTTACTGTAGAGCATCAACTTGCTTGCCGCCATGCCGGCCCAGGGGTTGCGCGCCAGACCGGAAATGAGCTCCTCAAGCCATATGGGGTCAGGTACGGTATCGTTGTTCAGCAGCATGATGATTTCACCACTGGCAGCCGCCAAGCCCGCGTTGGCCGCCCTCACAAAGCCGTGCGCCGCGTGACCGGACAACCGGATGACCTTCACCTGGGGATAGCTCTTCAGTAAGTCGGTGGTGCCGTCCGAGGAGCCGTCGTCCACCACGATGGTCTCCCGGCGACTATATGATTGCCGAGCAAGGGCCTCCAGGCAGGCGGCCAGCATATTTACGCCGTTGCGCGTGGGTATGATTACAGTGCAAAGGGGGCAAAAGGGGAGTTGCGCACGTTCGGGATTCAAAGCGCGGCGTTGCCCAGGTAATCGGCCAGCGCGTCCTGCCACGGCCTCAGTATAATTCCAGCTTGCTTGCCTACGCTGTTCCTGAGACTTGAGTAACGAGCGGTAGGTGCTGGGCGCTCGTAGTCGGCCAGCGCAGTGGGTGTGATCGGGACGTGCGCTCTGCCGGTAAGGCGCATTATCTCCTGGGCGTAGTCATAACGAGAACATTCGCCTTCATTCACCAGGTGATACCAACCGTACAGCCCCGTTTGCATCAGCTTCAGCAAAGCGCCGGCGAAATCCTCGGCATATGTGGGGGTAGCTATTTCATCGACTACTACACTCAGCGCCCCACGCGCATCGGCCGCCCTGATGATTTTATGTACGAAGCTGTCGCCCTCTTTACCGTAGAGCCAGGAAACCCTGGCGATATAGAAGCGCCTCATCAGGTGCTCTACATATATCTCACCGGCCCTCTTGGACAAAGCGTATACGCCACGAGGAGAGGGCGACTCCAGTTCGGTGAAGGGTATCGTCCGGCTCTCATCCCAGAAGACCATATTAGTGCTTACGTATACCAGCGCGGCATCGGCCTCCATACAAGCCAGGGCAAGGTTCCGCGTGCCGAGGGCATTTACGGAGTATGCCAAATCGGGCTCACTCTCGGCCCCATCTACATTTGTATAGGCGGCAGGATGAAAAATGACATCGGGCTTAAAGCTGCGTAGAGCCCTCATCAGCGCCGCAGCATCCGTGATGTCATACTCGGGCCGGTTGAGGTGGAGGAGAGTATGCCCCTTTGCCTCAGCCTGTCGGGCCAGCGCCGTACCCAATGTGCCCCGAGTGCCTGTGATCGCCAGCTTCATTTTTCCTACACCCCCCACAACAACGAGACTACAAGCGCTAAGCCCGCAAGAGGGAGCGCGGTAGCCCAGGCAAGCTGAGCGCCCGCAGCCTCGCCACGGGCAGGCACCCAGCGCTCTTCGACAAAGCGCATAGCGGTATAGGCGAAAAGCCCACCCAATACTAATATAAAGAAGGCCCATACCGGCTCGCCCGCGCCAGGCAGCACAATAAGCGACCAGAGTATAGCAAGCGCACCGCGAAGGAGAAGTCTCCCCATGTAGAGCAATCTGTCGCCCGGGTGACCCCGCCCTATCCACCAGGGTAGACATACGAGCAACACACCCGCAGCCAGCAAGCGTACAAAGGTCTGAGCGGCGCTTTCCGGCGCTGATAACAACGAACGTATAGCGAGAGTATGTCTACCCGACACCTCAACCAGTGCCGCAATGCAAAGCAACAGAGGCAACAACGCCAGCAACAACCCGCCCAAAGCACGAGAGGCGCGCAGCGCACCGGCACCACCCGGCAGGATGGCGACCCAGTTAGAAAGCACAGGGGTAACTGCCAGCAAGGCAAGCACAGTAAATAGATCAGCGCCCGAGCCCAGAACCCCGCCGGTAAAGCTGCCAGGCACAGGCAGCAACACCACAGCCAACAGAGTGGCTACCAGCCCCAGCAGGGCTGCAACGCGTGCATAATTACCGGAATTCAGCTCTACCGCGCTAGTCTGGATTAGAGTGCGAGAGCCATTTTGCCCACCCGCTTTCAAGGCGTCATAGAGGGGCTGAAGAAGAGAAGCCAGCCTGCCGGCATGCCCTCTAAAGAGGCGCGGCGCTATGTACGGTTTGAGCGCTCTGTAAAGCCAATCGGCCAGCAAGCAGAAAGCGCCCAGGAAAACTAGACCTGGATAAAGTAGCACGCCGGCCACCCACCCCAGCCAGTCGCCCACGCCTGCACTCACCAAGTCGGAACCTCCACTTACAGCAGCCCTGTCCTCATAATCACGCGCAGTGTATCACACCAACGGGAACCCCAGCAAGGAGAGAGCCACGCACGAGAAGAGGGTCAAACTTGACATAGCTCGGTTAGGGTTGCTATACTCGGCCAGTATCGGGTTGACTGCGCATCCTATTTTATTATCTTTACTATCTTACATAAGCGGAGCGACCCTCTTTAGGATCGCTTATAGCTTATGCGTATACGTCACAAAATACTCCTGGGCTACGTGGCTCTGATCTCGATGGCTGTGGTACTGGTCGTATTCTTCCTCTATACCCTTTCCGATATCAACCACCAGTACGCCTCCTTGCTCAGCCGAGATCAGAAAGTCCTCCTGGAAATAAACGACTTGCGCGCCGGCGTGCAAAGCCAGGTTGTGGCTGCTCGCTCTTACGAGCAGATCCATGACCAGAGCTTTCAGGTGCAATACAATGAGGCTGTCCGCCAACAGGAGCAAGCCTTTACTGATACGATGCCACTCCTCACGTCAGAGGAAGATAAGCGCTCCATTTCCACTATACGCCAGCAGAGCAATACTTACAGCCGTATCGCCGGTGAGACCATAGGATTGTCGGACATCCCGAGCCCGTCTAACATTACACTCGTTCGCCTGCAGGGTGAAACGGCCCGCCTGACGCTTATCAACACTATAGACAGTTTCATCGTAAGGAAGAACCGGCAGTTGATCGACGCTCAAACGAGTCTCACCGCCAAGGTGGACGACGTTTCGACTCAACTGCTTGTCCTGTCACTTCTGGGTGTGATTGGCTCTCTCACAGCGGCTACCCTTCTCACTGAGGGATTTACCAGCCCATTGCGCCGCCTTATGCGCAATATCCAGGGTATCTCATCAGGCGACTTGCGCACCGCCGTGGCTGTACGCTCACGAGATGAGATAGGGGAGCTTGCCACGGTGCTGGAAACGATGCGCCAGCGCCTGGCCGCCACGGCCGATGAAAACCAGGACCTGCTGAACAACGCTCGCGAGGAAGCCGAAAAGCTTGCGCACACACAGGCCGAGCTTGAGAGCGCCAACGTTGATCTTCAAGAAGCGCTACAGACAGAGTCCGAGGCGCGCAAGCGCATGGAGGAGATAGATCGCCTCAAGTCCGAATTCGCCAGCATGATATCGCACGAGTTGAAGACCCCGGTCTCATATGTATACAACTACGCGGGCGCTCTCAAAGAGCACAACAACAATCTAAACGAAGGCCAGCGGAGCGAATTTCTCACGGCCATACAGGGAGAGGCTCAGCACCTCCTCACCCTCATCGACGATATTATGGCTATCTCTTTACTCGAGTCGGTCGGCCTGACGCATCGTTTTGTAGAGACTGACCTGCGCAAGCTCACCGACTCAGTTGTCAAAGACCAGCAGCTTACCACCCGCCGCCACGCGGTCACGATAAAGGGGCCGGACAGCCTCTATGTACGTGCCGACCCTACCAGGCTCAAGCAGGTACTCAACAACCTGGTGAGTAACGCTATCAAATATTCGCCACAGGGCGGCCCCGTCGAAGTGCGGCTCTACGCCAACAACGCCAGCGGGCAGGCGCTCATTTATGTGCGCGACCACGGAATAGGCATTGACCCTCGCGATGTGCCCAAGCTCTTCGACCGCTTCAGCCGAATCCAACGCAAAGAAACGATGGCTATACCCGGCAGCGGCCTGGGCCTATATATCGCCCACCACATAGTGGAAGCGCACGGCGGTACCCTGAAGCTTGAACCCGCCCCAGGCAAAGGCACCATAGCCGAAGTCACTGTCCCGCTGATCGTAAAAGCTGTGCCCGCGCTCCAGGACGAGCAGCCTACAGGCCATATCAATATAGACACCGGTGCAGAAGCCGGTCGCAGCCTCGATGGGCACGAAGAGCATCAGGGACATGGCAACGGAGTTGTGCCTACAGACTTGGACGCCAGTGGACCCCTTCCACCTACACTGGCGGATATAGTTGAAGAGTCGGAATCACAAACACGTAAGTTAGAAGAGGGAATTCTCGTATGAACGATCAAAATAACAGAGACGGCGTATCCCTGGAAGAGATCTCAGAAGAGAATCCTCCACGAGAAGGTCCGATCAGGGTGCTGGTCGTGGACGACCAGCCTGTTTTCACCGAGATGCTGCGCTTCGTTCTCGACAGCGAGCCCGACATAAAAGTAGTAGGTATGGCGTTTACAGGCGATGAGGGCCTCGCGTTGGCTCTACAGGAGCGCCCCGATGTGCTCCTGGTTGACTACCACATGCCGGGCCTGACCGGCCTGGAGGTAATTCAGGGCCTCAAAGAAGCGGGAGAGAACCTCACCGTTGTCGTGCTCACTGCCGACACTGATGAAGCAGTTATGGCCGAGGCCATAGCGGCGGGAGCCGCAGGGTACATTACCAAGCAACAGGCATTGAATGAAGTTGTGCAAGCAGTGCGCACGGCATCCCAGGGTGAGCCGGTGGTACCGCCCTTCATGATTCCGCGTATCCTTTCGCACTTCCATAAGCAGCAGCAAAAAGAGCACCAGGCCGAGTTGGTCCGCGAAAAACTCTCCGCCCGCGAGATACAGATACTCGAGCAGTTGGCCCGTGGGTGCAGCAACGACGATATAAGCGAAGTCTTCGTGCTCAGCCCTAACACGGTACGCACGCATATTCAGAACGTCCTGAAGAAGATGGGGGTCCATTCCAAGCTTCAGGCTACCACTATGGCCTTGCAGCTAGGTATAATATCGATACCCAAGAGCTAACACCCTGTAAAGGCAAAGGCGCAGGCATCTACTCACAGGACGGGACAACAAATAGATGTTGGACGAAATCGCCACTCTGAAACGCGCCGCAGCCGTCCGCGCGGTTGACTACATACAGGACGGTATGAAAGTCGGCCTGGGCACCGGCTCAACAGCCGAGTTCGCCGTACGCGAGCTTGCTCAGAGGGTTGCGCACGGTTTGCAAATAACCAGCGTGCCAACCTCTGAAAAGATAGGCGACATGGCTCGCCGGCTAGGCATGGCGCCAACCACTCTGGAAGAATGCCCCAGGCTCGATGTTACGATAGACGGCGCTGATGAAGTGGATCTCACCACCTTCAACGTAATCAAGGGTCGTGGCGGCGCTCTCTTGCGCGAGAAGATAGTAGCCCTCGCAACAGGCAGAGAAATACTCATTGTGGACGAAACAAAGGTGGTCAAACGGCTAGGCGAGCACGCGCCCGTGCCGGTGGAGGTGGTTCAATTCGGCTGGACCATCACCCAGAGCCGCCTGACAGAGCTAGGCTGCATACCACAAAGGCGCATAGCCGAAGGTGGCCAAGCGTATACCACGGACGCCGGCAACTACATTCTCGATTGCCAGTTCTCAGGCATAGACGACCCTGCTGCTATGGCAACTGCCATCAAGCAGATCACAGGTGTAGTCGAGCACGGCCTCTTCGTTGACATAGCCCGTGTAGTGGTAGAAGCCCACCCGCAGGGAACACAGGTGTTCAGTCGGGAGAGCTAGCAAGCAGGCTTAAGCTCACGCTGAAACCCAAGTTCAAACACTCTCCTTTCCAGTAACCACGAGACCGAAACCCTTCGGGTTTCGGTCTCGTGGTTACCCCTAAACCAAAAAGAGGAACAAACAGAACCTTTGAGATTCTGTTTGTTCCTCTTTTGATTCATCTATAAAAAGTGGCTCAGAGGAGTACCAGGGACAATTGTACCGGCCCCGAGTAGGACGAAGAGGCGATACCCATTCAACCTATATTCCCCTAATATAGTGGATGTGAGCATGGCTACATGTCAAGGTTTCCTGCGTCGAACAAAGGAGACTTCAGAGTGTTGTTTTCATGCAGGATAAACCAACGGAAAAAGCTCCTGAAGCTAGAGAGATGAAGACTATGCGCCGCCCCTTAGCCCTACTATTACTCCTGGCAGGCACATACCTGCCGGCAGCCTGTTCCGCCCCCAGCGCGGACCCCGCACCTGTTGTAGCAGCCGTACCGCACAAGACTGTGGCGCCCACGCCTGTACCCGTTGACCCCACCAACACGGCAGTTCCGGCACCTGAGCCTCCTACTTCTACACCGGCGCCTCCACCCACAATCGCCCTCGATACTAAAGAAATACAGAAAGAGCTTGTACAGATAGAGGCAGACACCACTAAAATGCGAGGGCTCAAGCCGAAGAAGCCTGTGCCCGCCCACTTCATCTCCCCTGACCAGATGAAGTACAGCCTCACACAGCAAACACTCAAGGGTTACACTCAAGAGATGGCAACTCGGGACGCTACTCGCTTGTGGCTCTCGCTGCTCATAGATAACCGCGACACCGACTTCCGCCAGATGGAAAGCGATTTCGCTGGACAAGCGGTGCTCGGCTATTATGACAACCAGGAGAAGCAGCTATATGTGCGCATGGACGGTACCAGCACCACCCTCTCGCCCGGTGCAAAAGAGACCCTGGCGCACGAGTATGTTCATAGCTTGCAGGACCAATATTATAACCTTCAGACCCTCCGGTCCAAAGAAGGAGACAGCGACCGCTCCCTTGCGGTCACAGCATTAATCGAAGGCGACGCAACCGTCTCAGGCTTGCTCTACGCCTCGCAATATATGACCCGTAGGGAGTTCGACCAGAGCTTCCAGGACAATGGAGAAATGGGGCAGCCGGTACCAGGTCGCCAGCCCGTCTACCTGGAGCAGAGCTGGCAGTTCCCCTACACCTATGGCGCGCACTTTGTCTTTTCTCTCGGCACGCTGGGCGATTACCGACCCGTGAACGCTGCGTTCAAGAACCCGCCGCGCTCTACGGAGCAGATAATGCACCCGCAAAAATATCTTTCCAAGACGCCCGACGAGCCGATAAACGTAGAACTGCCCGCGCTCACCTCCACGCTTGGACAGGGCTGGAAGGCCACTGAAACGGACACAGTAGGGGAGTTCGAGCTTAGCCTGATGCTGAAAGAACTTTACGTAGAAGACCCCAACGCGACCGCAGGCTGGGGGGGCGGCAAGTACACCCTCTATGAGAATGGGAAAGATGCGCTCATTATCATGGGCACACGCTGGGATACAAAGCGCGACCTCCAGGAGTGGGAAGATGCCCTCCAACAAGGCTTCAACCTCTTCAGCAAGAATCAGGGATACTGGACCGATCGCGGACGCATCTGGGGCGAAGCGCGCTCCGGCGAGACGGTCATGTTCGTCTCCGGTACCGACCTGGCCGCAGTTCAACACGTCATGGCAACATTCAAGTAACCTGGCCGCCGTTCAAAATGTCAGGGCAACGTTCAAACAATGTTCCCAATAAAACACCTTTTCAAGCAGCAAGAGCAAAGAAATCCCGAAAGCGAACCCTCGGGA
>JALYYZ010000144.1 GCA_030945985.1 Chloroflexota bacterium | reverse complement strand
ACTCTGTAAGATCGACCATGGACGGTATCTCCAGGGCATGGTGACCTCTTTCAGGCATAACTGAAGCAGCCGCATCGCGTATTGAAGCGCAGACCCCAACGTATCGCGACGTAAAATATTTAGGGCCTACCGTCGCTTCGTATACTAGACCTCCATGCTCGATCAATGGGGGCCTTTTCTCTAAGAGTTCCAGCGCCGGGTAAATGTCTTTCACCGCCTGGCAGGCCACCACCAGATCGTACGAAGCTACTTTCCTGGCCAGGTAGACGACCGTGTCCTCGAAGGAGAGGGTATAGGGCGTACGGTCAACGGGTACGCCCAATTCCTCGAGTTGCCTGTGGGTCTGATCGGGCATGTTATCTTTGCGGAAGCAGGCAACGACTTCGATTGTATACTTTGAGGGGTCGAGGTTCCTCGCCAGTAGTCGCACCTCTGTTTCCTCACCGCCAACCACGAGCCAGGCGAAGACGAAAAGGATACGTACAGGTCGATGTAGCACTTCAGATTCGGCATGGACATGTACAGCCTCGGAGATCACGTTCAGATCGATCTCTCGATGGGCAGAGCACGTCCCTCATGGACCGAACGGTTCGCGGTGACGGTCAGGAGGTGCGTCTTCATTGCTTCGGCGTATGGAGAGCGAATCTTGTTTGCTTTGCCCTGCACAGCGTCAATGAAGTCTCGATCCTCGCGCACGAACGGGTCACCTTGCGCGTGCGTAACGGGGCGACCACGACCGGTGTCAACCATCAACTCGAACTCCGACATCTCGATTGCCATACCCTCTGAAAAGAGGTGTAAGCCTATCCGGTGGGGCCAATTGAGCAGGCAGGTAGAGGCCATGGTGCCTACTGCGCCTGTCGCAAAAGTAAGCGTAGCGGCGGAAACGTCAAGCACATTCAGGTCGGGGAACGCCTCGCGATCTTTCGTCGAGCCAACTGCATAGACGGTATTTACCTCACCTACAAGCAAGCGAGCCAGGTCGAATATGTGCGTGGTCTGTTCCACCATCTGCCCACCCGACTGCTCTTGCTTGCGCCACCAGGGGGGTGGAGGGGTGGAATCCAACCAGTAACCGAGGGCAAGGCGGGCTGGATTCTTTGCAAGTAGCTCCTGGGCCTGTTCCGTGGTGTCGAGATACCTCCAATGATAGCCGACCGCTGTGACCAACCCTTTGTCCTCTACTCCACGCGCAATCTTGCCGGCAGTGTCTTCGTCCACAGCCAGGGGCTTTTCGACAAAGAAGGGTATGCCCATCTCCAGGGCACTTTCCTCCGGTTCGCCATGGGCGAATGGTGGCAGGCAGATATAGATCGCGTCAAGATGCTCTTTGTCGAGCATCTGGCGGTAGTCAGTATACGCCTGGCCGCCTGTACGCGCCGCCTGCTCCTGCGCACGCTCGATAGCAGGGTCAGCGAAGGCCACCACTTTTACGTCCGAGAAGCCAAGTAGATCGCCTACGTGCCTGCTTGCAATACCCCCCGCGCCGATAAATCCTACTCTTACTTCTGTCACTCCGATTTCCTCCTGGGTTGGTGTATTAGTCAACCAGTGTACGCTGCTCACGCATCATAGGGACGGTTGCAGCGGTGATTTTTGCCAGCGTCTTTTCTCCCATTAGCTTGTGGTATATCGCGGCAGTCTCCTTCGCCATACGTGATGCTGTGAAGAGGCGCTCCGCGCGCTGTCGTCCCGCTTCGCCCCAGAGCGCTCCTTTGTCTCTGCTATGCAAGACTTCCACTATGGCGTTCGCCAGAGCTCGTGGATCTTTCGGCTCAACCAGTCTGCCGGTCACGCCATCGGCAATTGCCTCGGATGTGCCGCAGACTCGAGTGCCTACAACCGGCAAACCGGCAAACATAGCTTCCAGAACCACCAGTGGCAGCCCTTCGAAAAGCGAAGGAAGCACAAAAAGATCAACGGCCGATAATAGTAGTGGTACATTTGCATGATGACCGATGAATGTGACGTTCTCTTCAAGGCCGAGTTGCCTGACCTGCGTGAGCAGGTCTCCTCTCAACGGTCCTTCACCTGCAATCAAAAAGTGAGCCTCATCACCTCCGTCGAGCAGGCACCGAGCAGCATCAAGCAGATAAGTATGCCCCTTCTGCTCTGTCATGCGGCCAACCGTCAGCGCCAGCGTTTGATGGGAGTCGAATCCCATCAAACGACGGGCCTGTTCCCTCTTCATACCTGGCTTGCGGGGTTTTATGCCGTTCAGAACTGCTTCGAGCCGCTCATATGGTATGCCTTCACGCACGAAGCTGCCGCAGGCTTCTTCTGAGACGCAGATGATCTTATCAACAGAGGCGAGCATCCTTCTATGCTGGGCGCGCTGCCACTCCTCTGTTATCAGGAAAGGCAAGTGTTCTGTACGTAGAACTATGGGTATGCCCGCTGCTCTTGCAGCGTATACACCATTATGTCCCTCCCAGCCAATGCCGGCATGACCATGGAAGATGTCGAACCGCGGGGATCTGAACTGTTCTGCCAACCGGCTTATCTGATTGCCATCGTCACGGTTGTCAATAGCCAGGGTCTGTAGACCGAGAGCTTGAGCTCTCGCCTGGAGCGCCGTTCCGGGCAGACAGGCGAGGAACAATGTGTGGCTGTACCTCAATTCCTCGGCGATGAGCAACATATGCTCGCCCATACCTGACGGCTCATAGCTATCAGTGAAGAGACAGACACGAGGCTTCATGCCGTCACCAGGCGCTTTCTCTTTTTTGCGTCTCGCTCGGTTGTAGATCTCACCTGCAACATCTTGTTCAAGTTCTCCTGCCGGCGTACCTCGCGGGCTAGCGGGCTGTACATTTCGCGGTCTCCCTCTGCATCTGCATAATCCCACAGGCCATTGTGGCAATGCCTGTCATCGTCCCAGCCTGGGTGGTTCACAATAGGATACAAGCAAATGGCCTCCAATGGCACGCCAGTGCGAATTGCGGCACGAACTTCGCGTCCCACATAACGCAGCCAGTTAGCGCGTTGACCGTTTTCGGCACCTGTTTCCGCGATGAACAGTGGCCGCCTATACCGGCTATATACATCCTTGAGAATATGGCGAAGAGGCTTATAATCCGGGTGTGAACGAGGCAGCGCGTCAGCAGGGTTCCATGAAGCTTTGCCGTAGCGCCACTGGTTATGCGGGTAAAAGTTTACGCCGATGATATCCAGGTACTTTTCATCCCCTCCTAGTTCGGGGCTGCGCCGTCCTGCGATCATATCCCATGCCTGGAACATTAAAGCTGTTTCAGCTTCAGCAGCCCCTTTTTGCTCCGGGTGTTCAGGCTCCGCTACGACATGAATTACAGGGTCAGCATGCACAAAACGGGCATCTGGAAGTACATCACGTACTGCCTCGATGGCTTCAATGGCAGCTCGCACGAGCTGAGCTTTCAACTCATTTCCCTTGTCGCGGCCATAGGGGTAGATATAGCCCACGGAACCCGCAGCCCAGGCGAAGAACGAGATTTCATTGATGGGAGCGAAAAAAGGGGCCGCATCTGTTTCCGATTTGTACACATGTGCAAAGGCACGGGCAAAACGTGCGAAGCGGCCCGGAAAACTTGGGTCGAAAAGGTCCAGGTCATCAGGCCAACCATAGTGGCAAAGGTCCCATATTACCTGCACGCCTACATCCTCTGCTGCGTGCAGCATGGGCACTGTAGTGCTGAAGTCATATCTACTTGCACTCTGCTCAATTAGATGCCAACGTATGCCGTCTCTCGCCGTAAGAATACCGGCATCTTTGAGCCGACCATAGTCCGCAGCGGCAAGCCGGTCATGCTGTGTAGCCTCTATTTCGTCTATACGACGTCCATGCCAGGGTTTATGTGTTGAACACTCAAAACCCCCTATGATGAAACTCTTGAAGAGGTTTATATCCGCCAATTTGCCATCGTCCACTTCGAAGGTATATACATGACTTCCCATTAGCGCCTACAGCCTTAACTTGTTCCGCAGCCGCCCCTTCAACGAAAACAATCTCGTTAGCCAATCGAGTAGCTATAATCTTATAACCCATCGACTGGGTGTAAGGAAACCACTCTCTAGTACCGTACCAGCAAAGTATAACCAGTTTCCTTTTTGCTCAACCAAATCAGCAAGAAGGAAACAAAACATCATTATTTACCTGGCATGGTACTAGGGGTGCTTTCTGAGGGGTGATTGCTCCAGATGGGCCAGAAGATCCGCAGGATCCTGGAATATTGCCACAGCCCCTTCTAATTCTTCGTCACTCCAGCCGCCACAGCGTAAGGCTATTACGCGAACTCCGGCTTTTCCGGCGGCCTCGATATCATATGGTGTATCTCCAAGCATGATTGTGTTAGACGCCGGACAACCAAGCCGTTTCAGCGCAGCCTGCACGATATCCGGATCGGGCTTGGAATTCTTCGCATCGCTGCTTGATGTCACATCTTCCAGCAGGCCGTCGGTCCCTGCCACCTTGAGCAGTTTATCCAGTAACTCGGCTTCCGCTGAACTCGCAACCACCATCTTGACGCCACGCTCTTTCAGGCTTTTGAGGAGTTCTCGGGTGCCAGGGAAAGACTTCAGACCTGCCAGGTACTCTTTTTCGAAGATGTCCTTCCAGTCATCGCTCATCTTCTTGCCTTGCGGGCTATCTTTAGTGACGCCTGCCGTTTCAGGCAGCAGGTTGTCGCTGCCCATGCCTATCAACTTGCGGATCTTCTCGAATGGCACAGTGTAGCCACCTTTCTGAAGAGCCTTTACCCAGGCGTGCGCATGCGCGTCGTTGCTATCTATTAGCGTACCATCGACGTCCAACAGTACGCCGCATAATTGATTTGACCTTGACATTCTCTATCCTTTGCATGCCTAGCCGCCACTCACGCGAGTGGCGGCTGAACAACGACTATACCGCAGTAGCTGTAGGCATTCCTTCGGACTGGTAAGTTGCCTCACCATGTGGGATACCCATAGACTTGTCGCGCAAGGCAAGTACCTCTTGTGCTGCATGCTGGCCGGCTGTAAAAGCGTGATCGGAGTTGTAATACTCCCATTCGCTGTAGCGACCCGACAGGATAATGTCGTTATCGGCCAACCATGCTCGAATAAGATCGACATTTGCCTTGCGGGCGTGGTCATACACCACATATGCGTAGGGCATGTCAATCTGATTGGCAACGAGTACCTCGTCATCATCGTTGAAGATGCCCACCTTGCGGCAGTCGTCTATGCAGCGTTGGATCAACTTCTCGCCGTCGCAAGGCAACGGTTTGTACTCTGAGTAAGTAATCTCACATGTAATACCAAAGCCGCCTTCAGGGTTGCAGTGCGGGCTTGCGTTGCCTTGAACGAAGATCCTATGGAAGACTGTATCTTCGGGATAGTAAATCCAGTGCTTGTCTGTGAGGTTCTCACGCCCTATGCCAAGATTGACACAGCGCACCGACACATGTCGCAGGCTCTCAGCCGCCTTCTGCACATGGCTTGGAGCCTCTTTACCGATCAGCTTGACCAGAGTGGGAAGCGGCATCGTGCTGATCAGTTGCTCGTACCGCATTTCGCTACCATCATCGAAGGTAACGCTATGCCGCTTAGGCGAGACTGCCGTGATGCGGGTGTTCAGGCGTAACTTGCCCTTGATGTGCGGCAGGAAGCCGTCCATCAACGCCTGAAAGCCGCCGCGCAGAGGGTAGCCAAAGCGCGCATTGGGCCCCATCGGTTTGGGCACAGGCTGGAGGGCACCATCAATGATCTCTTCGAGGTCGGGCAGGGGCACGCGGCCGCCAAGCCACGATGTCTCCATTTCATTCAGGGGGACCGCCCAGAGTTTCTTATTGTAGGGTATGGCAAAGTGCTTGGCAATGCCCGCGCCCCATACTTTATAGATGAATTCCTCGAAGTTCCTGGGCTCGCCATTGTAAGGCTCAGTGCAGGCTGCGCCCTCCGAACCGCTAAAGCTCTCTATCACGCCGTCGGCGCAACAGTCAACAGGTTCTGTGTAGTCCTTGCCGCCATAGCCCTTTGCGCTCACACGAGGCGCTTTACTTTGCTTGGACTCCGTTGTGCTACCGAAGCGCGCCTTGATGGCCCCCATAATGCATTCCTTTATAGTCTCTGGAGGGAGACCATACAGGGCACCCTGGAATGGGTAGCGGGTGTAGACGTTCTTACTATAGACCCATGCTTCGCGGTCCTGCCAGTGAACGTTGTCACCCAGCAGGATCTTGTATAGCTCGTGAACGTATTCGTCTTTGGAGAACATTATATGTCCGGCGTAATCGAACGTAAAACCTTCTTCTTCTATCGAGCGGCACCAACCGCCTATCGTGCTATTCTGCTCTACAAGTAGGGTGTCCTTACCGAGGTGGTATGCTGCGCTGAGACCCGTTGGACCCGCGCCGATTATCACAGTGTTCAACGTCTCGGTCTTCTTCGGGACCTTTAGCTCCGGTCTGTACATTATTCTTGCTTGCTCCTCTCAAATTTGTTCTGGTCATGCAGCCACTTGTGGAAGGTAGTTGGTCATTAGCGTGCAAGGCTGACGACTGGATGCAGTTCCGGCTTGCTTTTTATACCCCTTTCCCAGCAAGCCTTATTTATCCGACCATCTCTTCGACCTGGCGTAATCGACAGTCCGCAACTGCTTCATCGATCAACGCCTCTATACTCGTGACGGTTCTGTCCCAACTAGTCTGCTTCAAGACCTCACGCATTATCCGCGCGCGCCGCTCCCTCTCTTCAGGTGTGGCTGCCAGAGCCTGCTCGCATGCCGCTATGAATTCGTCATGGCTCCGGCCCAGGTAAACTATATCTCCATAGGGTTCAGCTACGTCGGTGATAGG
>JALYYZ010000140.1 GCA_030945985.1 Chloroflexota bacterium | reverse complement strand
CTTGCAAAGCAGTTCGACCGCCCACGGGCCTACGATACGGCTTACCTGGCAGTGGCCCAGATGTATGGGTGTGAGTTGTGGACTGCAGATGAAAAGCTGTACAACGCCGTAGGCGGGCAGCTTCCCTGGGTGAGATGGTTGGGTGATCAGGGTCACAGCCTGAGTATGATACGCTCTTGAGCGGGACGACAGCGCTTCTGGCACGTTGCTGATGGCACGCCGGTAGCGGTACTGCATACGTCTGGTGTCATACTCGATCTTGCATTTTCTCCCGATGGCAGAATCCGTATTTCTGTGGCCGGCACTGGCATTGCAGAGAATCGCGGTTCGCGTATAATGTCAGGTACAGCAGGGCCTTTATGCGCCCTCGGGCTTTGCCCCTTATCTGGCAGTGAACTTCGCTATCATGCAGGAGGTTTTACGCATTCATGAAAGTGTACTCTACCACGCAGATACGCAATGTCGGTCTTTTTTCCCACGGTAGCGCGGGCAAGACTTCTTTATTGGAAGCCATGCTCTTTTTGTCAAAGGCCACTAATCGCCTCGGTCGCGTGGACGAAGGCAACACGGTGTCGGATTACGATCCCGACGAAATCAAGCGGCACATCTCTGTGCAACTCTCGGTTGCGCCGGTCGAGTGGAAGGATTGTAAGATAAACTTGATCGACGTGCCCGGTTACGCCGAGTTCGTAGGTGAAGTAAAGGCAGGCATACGTGTCACCGACACGGCAGTGCTATTGGTCGATGCTTCCGCAGGCGTGGAGGTGGGTACCGAGCAAGCCTGGCGATACGCCGATGAGCGCGGCTGCCCGCGTATCGTATTCGTCAATAAGATGGACCGCGAGAACGCCGACTTCAAGAACTCCTTCCACTCTACGCAAACGCTACTCGGTAAAAAATGCGTGCCGATGCACCTGCCCATTGGCTCGCAGCAGAGTTTCCGGGGTATCGTGGATCTGCTCCATATGAAAGCCTATCTTTACGAACCAGGCAGCAACTCGGGCAAGTTCACCGAGGGTGGGGTGCCCGCCGACCTGCTTGAAGATGCGCAAAACGGGCGCGAGTGGCTCATTGAACGCGTTGTCGAGACGGACGACGAACTTACCATGAAATACCTGGATGGCGAGAGCATATCGGACGCCGAGCTTGAGGCGGCGCTGCACGTGGGGGTGCGCGCCGGTGAGATCGTGCCTGTGTTGGCCGGCTCCAGCCTTATGAACGTAGGCATTACCCAACTGCTCGATGCCCTTGTTACCTATACGCCTTCGCCCGCAGAGTTTGGCAATGTGACCGCTACCAACCCTGCGACCGGGCAGGTATCGGAGATCGAGCCGGTCGAGTCCTCTCCCCTCACAGCTCTCGTCTTCAAGACGATTCGCGACCAGTTCGGTAAGCAGACCTACCTGCGCGTCTTTTCGGGGGTGCTGCGCTCTGATAGCCACGTTTCCAATGCCACGCGCAACGTTGAGGAGCGGATCGGTCAAGTTTACATAATGCGTGGCAAGGAACAGATTCCTGTGCAGCAATTGGCGCCGGGTGACATTGGCGTGGTGGTCAAATTGGCCGAAACGCAGACCGGCGACACACTGAGCGCCGTGGGACACCCTCTGGTGGTGGATGGTATTGCCTTCCCCGAGCCGGTCTTCTCGGCCTCAGTGGCCCCCAAGACCAAGGCCGACATGGACAAGATGGGCACCGCCATCCACAACATCATGGAGGAAGACGCCACCATACGTGTAGGCAAGGACCCTATCACAGGCCAAACAGTGATATCAGCTATGGGCGAGAGCCACGTGCAGATTACTGCCGATCGTATGAAGCGCAAGTTCGGCGTCGATGTGAATGTGGGCTTGCCGGTGGTGCCTTACCGCGAGACGATCACCAGCAAGGTAGATCGTGCGCACTACAGGCACAAGAAGCAAACGGGCGGGCATGGGCAATTCGCCGACGTGGTGCTCGAACTTGAGCCGATAGAGGGCGGCGAGTTCGAGTTCGGTGAGCGCGTGGTGGGAGGCGCCGTGCCCAAGAACTTTATACCTGCTGTGGAGAAGGGTATCAGAGAGGCGCTCGTCGAGGGCGTGCTGGCAGGTTACCCGGTAGTGAACGTCAAGGCGGTGCTGTACGATGGCAGTTTCCACCCGGTGGACAGCTCGGAAATGGCCTTCAAGCTTGCCTCCTCCCAGGCGTTCAAGGAGGGGATGCACGCGGGCCACCCTGTGCTGCTCGAGCCGATAATGACCCTCCATATCACCGTGCCTGATAACCACACAGGCGACATCATGTCCGACCTGAACAGTCGCAGGGGCAGGGTGCTCGGTATGAACCCGGAGGGTAACGGCTTCACGATTGTAGAAGCGAGCGCCCCCCTCTCCGAGGTGCAGCGCTACGTAACCGACCTGCGCTCGATCACCCAGGGTAGGGGTACATTCTCCATGGAGTTCAACCACTACGAAGCGGTGCCCGCCCATGTCGCCGATAGGGTTATAGAGGATGCTCGGAAGCATAAAGAGGCTCTTACTTCTTAGTGCATCTTCATGGACCTCTTGGCCCTTGAAAGAAGAACAAACAAATCAAAACTTGCAAGGTTTTGATTTGTTTGTTCTTGGAAAGGAGCGCTCTTTCCCCAAGAGGTTGGTGGAACGTGCATTAGCTCCTAACATACCAAGATAGCGGCAAAGAAGAAGCTGGAACCCCGGGGTTCCGGCCTCTTCTTTGCCGCTATCTTTCTGTGTAGGCAAGAGGGTTAGAGCTTCTAGCTGCCGGGCCCCTCGTGAGTATAATGCACCCTGGGTAGCGTCCCCAGGTCGAACTCAGCCAGCCGTTCCGGGCCTAGATCCACTACCGTGCTATGCACATCATGCGCATCGGCGATCAGGCGGGCCACGTCCACGCCCAGGCAGTTGTCCTCGAAGCGCTTGAGGTACTCTATGCCTCCGGTAATGTGGTTCACGGTGCCTCTGTAGTTGCCCAGTCGCAGCTTATAGAAGCCGACGCCGATCTTCAAGATGCCCTGGTAAAGGCGGCGCAGCGGACGCGGCTCGGCGATCCATAGCTCTTCGAGCGTCTCGTGCTGCCTGAAATATTCGCCTCTGTTGAATTGTTCGATGGCCTCGTGGAGCAGCGTGGGTGGGACCTCGCTGCACGACCATGGCATGTCGGCTTCGCTGTTGCTCACCCCGCGACGCCGTGCGGCGGCGTCTCTTCGCACTTTATCCACAAGCTCCTGCTTCATGATATATTCTATACCACACGGCACTTCGTGGCCCACTTCTACCCCTACCTATACCTCTACACGGGCTCTAACCAGGCACCCCTACTCCATACAGAGGTTCGACCGCCGGGCGTAACTTAGCTTATACCTTCACAGAACACCTCCACACGTGATCCTCTACCTGCCGCTCGCATGGCACATCTATTGCTTTTTAGGCCGGAGCAGGAAAGTAGCTGAAGGACAGAGTACGCAGGAACAGTGGCAAAGTGCTTATCGCTGGGCGCGGCGCAGAGCAGACAAGGAAATCATAAAGGGCGGTAAAAGATGGCACGCATAATGAGCAGTTCTCGCTTTCTATTTTTGGGCGCAGCATTTGTTGGTGTAATGGCCGGCACAGGTGGTTTGATAGGGGCTATAGGGGGTATGGTGCTTACGTTGTTGAGCTATACAGTCCTGGGCCTGGGTGCCGGTCTGGCCGAGTTTGTGCCGGCCGGCATCGGCGCGGGAACCCTCTTTGCTGCCGGCCTGGCTGTCGTGTTGATTATGCGCCAGGCCCCTGCCCTGAGTTTGCCTCATCGTGCCCCAAGCAACATTAGAGAGAACAATTAACCTCTCCCACATGTAAGATACAGGTGTATTTCACCCTACGCAGCAAGAGCCACTTTCATGCGTAGTCTGCTCCTCTTCTGCTCTGCCACCAAAGAAGAAGAAACCAACCTGGACCCGCAGGGTTTAGATCGGTTTCTTCTCTCTGTTTCTGCAGAATGACTTCTCTCGCAAAGTGGCTTGCAGCCGCCCCTGGGTCGACCCGCCATGTTATACTATGGGCAGGTATGATATAGAAAAATGCGCATAGCCTTAGCGCATCTGGACATGCCCGGAGGAGCAAAATGAAGTTTTCGGAACTGAAAGGCAAGCCTGTAGTCGACTTGGCGGATGCCAAGAAGATGGGAGAGGTAGAAGATCTGCTCGTCGATCCTGAGAGCCATCGCATATTGACCCTCAAAGTGAAAACCGGCCTCTTTAGCGCGGCGCAACTTGTGCCCGCCGGATATATCAAGAGCGTGGGCAGCGATGCTGTTACTATCTCGGCGAGTGACAGCTCCGACCCAGGCCCAGCAGGGTCGGGACGTCCGACTCAGCCCATCGAGATGACGAGCATTATGGGCAACAAGGTCGTGACCGATGCCGGCACCGTTGTGGGTGACGTGAGAGATGTCCTCTTTGAATGGGTAAGCCTGATGATAACAGGTTACGAGGTGCGCGAGGGAGGCCTCTTCTCCAAGCCACATGAGTTCGCTGCCACCCCGGACGTGCGCTACGGGGATAAGATTATCACCATCCCAGCTGAGCTCCTGAACCACCCGGTCTAGCTGTGTTCTGGCCTACCTGGTAGGGAACAGAAAAGGATACAAGAGAGGGGACCCCACCGGGTTTCCTTTTGTTTACCCTAAACAGAGAGCCTCTTTGCCAGGTGGCACTGGGAGAACAAACAACGGAAGCCTGCTGGACGCACTTTTGTTTATTCTCCAGGAGATGACTTCTTTCCCTGAAAGATTCCCCGAAGGGCATTGGAGTTTGCCTTGCAGAGGAGCAGAACGGCAACCTGTAATGCCTGGCACATCTCTGAAATAGTCCTGTAACAGTTATGAGATACAAT
The DNA here is from genome assembly GCA_030945985.1 of Chloroflexota bacterium. Taxonomy (GTDB): domain Bacteria; phylum Chloroflexota; class Chloroflexia; order QHBQ01; family JADMIH01; genus JADMIH01. The sequence continues at coordinate 484 of JALYYZ010000140.1, read as the reverse complement.
ATACCCATAGAAAGCGTATTAACAGTGTGCCATAAAATCATGTGCACTCTAGAGAAATGGAGAAACAAGAATGAAAAACAAAGTGATCAAATCCGACGCCGAGTGGCGGCAGCAGCTAACCCCCGAGCAGTACCGCGTGGCGCGGCAGAAAGGAACAGAGCGCGCCTTTAGCGGTGAATATGCCAACAATCACGAAGCGGGGGTATATCAGTGCGCCTGCTGCGGCACCGAGCTCTTCAACTCGGATACAAAGTTCGAGTCGGGTACCGGCTGGCCCAGCTTCTATGCGCCCATCTCGGAAGAGAATGTCGCTACCGAGCACGACAACAACCTATGGATGCGACGTACCGAAGCGCTATGCAGCACTTGCGACGCCCACCTGGGCCATGTCTTCGATGACGGGCCGGCACCTACGGGTCTGCGGTACTGTATCAACTCGGCCTCTCTCAAGCTGGAGAAGAAGTCATAGCAATCTCCGGAGATC
>JALYYZ010000107.1 GCA_030945985.1 Chloroflexota bacterium | reverse complement strand
CCTACGTACTGAATAAGCAGCAAGGTATAAAGAAAACTACCTCTTTGGCGACCATCTTCGTTGAGAGGGTCTTTGACGGCCTCACCATGGTTGGCTTCGCGGCAGCAGTAGTCCTATTTTTGGTGACCGTCGATCGGAATGCCCTTAGCACCGGCAACGAGCATAAACTCGGCAGCCTGATAACACAGCTCAGTGTGCCTATAGCCGTTGCGTCAATTGCCTTTCTGGGGCTACTCATAGTATTCGTAGCTGTGGCTTCTTCTCGGCAAAGAGTGGAGCGCCTGGTAAGTTTCGGGCTGAGGTTTTTGCCCGGACGCCTTCATGAGCGTGGCGAGAAGCTCGCCGGAGCCTTTGTTGATGGATTGAGTTCTCTGCGGAGCGCCTCTAGCCTGGCAATCGTCTTTGGCACCTCGGTAGTCGCATGGCTGCTCGAAACCGGCATGTATTACCTTATAGGCAACTTTGGCTTCAACCTAACCGCAAAAGGGTCACCACTCCCTTTTTACGTCTACATGCTTGTGACAGCGTTAGTGAACCTGAGCACCTTAATTCCCCAGGCTCCGGGTTTCCTCGGGCTCTTCGATTGGGTGGGCAAGGTGGTCCTGGTGGGAGCCTTCGCTGTAGAGAGTGGGGCTGCCATCTCCTATGTATTTCTGTTACATGCCGCCCTTCTTATCCCCGTGAGCTTGCTGGGCTTCTTCTACCTTGCAAAGGAAAGCCTGTCGTGGGGTGAGCTCACCAGTCTTGAAAAGAATCGCGCCCATGCAGCAGAGAGCGTGCATGAACATGAGGGACCACTCACGGATATCGAGCAGGCCGACGACGATAGGGAATCCTCTTGAACTGACATACACCAAGTGCGTTCCCACATGACTATTGCGTAGCGTCTTCTTACGTGCCCTTGTTTGAGACTCTCCCGTGACAAGTCTCTGCTCCAGAGTTTACTTTGGCTATATGAGGCTCCGGTATGCTTGACACCAGGCACGCGGTGCCCTATAATAGCGAAGTTGACCTCAAAAGGGTCATTCTTTAAATTCAATAGCTAGGCAAGAAAAATGGATAATTCAAACGCTGACCTCGTCTATAACATGTCGCAACTGCTCAAGGAGCGGGTCGGCTCTACTCGTAAGCTTACATTGCAGACCCCCGAACTTATTTTGGATGCAGTTGAGGGTACGCAAGGAGAGCGGAACGCTGAGGGCGGAGATGCTCTTGTCGCCAGGGACCTGCATGGTGGGGCCAAGGCAACTCGTCTCGGAGACGGACTGCTTATTCAAGGTGATATAGAGGCCGGCGTGCAACTAGAGTGCAGTCGTTGCCTTGATCAGTTCACAGCTACTGTGGACGCAAGTCTCGAAGAGCAGTACAAGCAGACGGTAGAGGTGGAAACAGGACGGCTCATAGAGCGCTCGGAGTTCGAGGAGAGCGACAGCATATTCGACATAGACCATAACCATTTGATGGACCTGAGCGAGCCTGTGCGCCAGGCACTGCTGGTCGCCTTACCGATGAAGCCTTTGTGTCGAGAGGACTGCGCCGGTATTTGCCCCGAATGTGGAGCTAATCGAAACGAGGCCGACTGTGGACATACACCTCAGACGCTAGATAATAGGTGGGCGGGACTCCTTGAGCTTCGCCTTGGTGATATACAATATGGCGACAACGCCAACTAAAGAGAAGATAGGAGCAATAGCCAGATGGGCGCTACACCTAAACAGAGAATATCAAGGAAGCATCGTGGCGACCGCCGCGCACACCAGGCGTTAAAGCCTATACAATTGGTGGAGTGCCCGCAGTGCCATAATATGCGTATGCCCCACCATGTCTGCCCCAGTTGTGGCACTTACAGGGGCCGGCAGGTACTCGAAGTCAAGACCGCTAACTCACAATCCAGTTAGACTGCTATAGCTAACTAGTGACGTGGCGCTATGCCTTATGCTATGCGCCATGTCGCACTTTTCATCCTGTGATCGTGAACCCAGTGAGGCTAGAGAGCTGTGACTAAGTATGCGGCTATTGCGGGCTGGGGCAGCGCGGTGCCTGAAAAGGTGCTCACCAACGCCGACCTCGAAAAGATAGTAGAAACCTCTGACGAGTGGATCACCAGCCGTACAGGTATACGCCAACGGCATGTCGTCTCAGAAGGTGAAAGCACTGCAACTCTCGCTGTGCGTGCCTCGCGTGCGGCTCTGGAGCGGGCAGGCATCTCCCCCTGGCAGGTAGACCTGGTTATTTGTTGTACGGCTACCCCCGATTACCTCTTCCCGGCAACGGCTTGTCTGGTCCAGCACGAGATAGGCGCCGAAAAAGCGGGCGCTTTTGATCTTGAGGCTGCCTGCTCCGGATTTGTCTACGGCATTAGCGTGGGCAGCCAATTCATCCAGGCAGGCTCTTACAAGACCGTGCTTGTAGTCGCTGCTGAAGTCCTCTCTCGCTTCCTCGATTGGGAGGATCGCACCACCTGCGTGCTCTTTGGTGATGGTGCCGGGGCCGTGGTGCTTACAGCCTCAGATACCAAGAGCGGCCTTCTTTCTTTCGTATTGGGCTCGCACGGCGTGGGCGGCGATCTTATTATTCTACCGGCAGGCGGTTCCAAAATGCCGGCCAGCCCTGAGACGCTCAAGGATCACAGCCACTTTATCAAGATGAATGGACAGGAAGTGTACCGCTTCGCTGTTCGCATCATGGGTGACTCGGCCGTGGAAGCTCTGGGGAAAGCGGGTCTCAAATATGAGGATATATCGCTTTTCATACCTCATCAGGCAAACTTGCGCATCATCAATTCGATAGCCGACCGGCTACACCTGGACCCACAAAAAGTCTTTATCGATATAGACAAGTATGGCAACACCTCCGCAGCTTCTATACCGATAGCTCTGTGTGAGGCCGTGGAGCAAGGGCGTGTAGCACCTGGTGATAACCTGCTATTCGTGGCGTTCGGGGCCGGCCTGACCAGTGCGGCTGCCGTCGTGCGTTGGGGCGTGTAGTTGGGTGATAACTCGTTAGCTCTCGATCATGGCGTGGGCGTAGCCTGGGTCTTTCCGGGGCAGGGTTCTCAGCATGTCGGCATGGGCAAGGCTCTGTTTGACGCATATCCCCAGGTGCATGCCCTCTATCGGCAGGCAGACAGTCTGCTGGGCTACGCTCTCTCGGGTATCTGTTTCACCGGCCCAGCGGATGTGCTCCAACAGACCAATCACGCTCAGCCTGCCCTGCTCGTCACAGAGATGGCGCACCTGGAAGCCTTACGCCTCAAATATCCAGGCAAATTCGACCAGGCGGAGTTCGTGGCTGGTCACAGCCTGGGCGAATATTCTGCCCTTGTGGCTGCCGGAGTTCTTACCTTTGCTGATGCTCTTCAGCTTGTGTCAGAGCGTGGTAAGCTTATGCAGGAGGCCGGTTCGCTACTGGGCCGGCCTACAGGTATGCTGGCAGTGATAGGCCTGCCTGATACTGCACTTGGTGCCGTGTGTGAAGAGGCGGAGGTCGATCTGGCTAATATCAATGCTCCCGGACAGGTAGTTCTGAGTGGGCCGTTGGACGCGCTTGAGCGTGCGGGCACACTGGCGAGGGGGCATGGGGCTCGTCGAGTTGTGGCTTTACCCGTTAGCGCTGCATTCCACTCCCGTTGGATGCAGTCCATGTCTGATACCTTTGCGGAAAAGATAGAGGCCACACACTTTAGTGAGCCGCGCACGCAGGTGGTCGCCAACGTATCTGCCGCCCCGGTGCTGTCGTCCTCAGAAATTCGGCGATTGCTGGCAATGCAAACCTATTCATCGGTCAGGTGGGTGGAGTCCGTAGAGTACATCGCCGGCCAGGGCGTGAGCACATTTGTTGAAATTGGTCCAGGCAAAGTGCTCTCCGGCCTGATTAAGCGTATAGTACCTGATGCGCAGGTACTATCATCAGAGGATCTCCTGGCTTAGCCACTCGCCGGTACGAGAAAGTATTAGCTTTTATTGTGAGGAAAAGATGCCCAAAGTTATCGCCGAAGTTTCGTATTCACCCATAGGCACGGCCTCACCCAGCTTGAGCCGCTATATCACTGCGGCGCTCTCGGTGCTAAAGAACCAGGATAGAGTAAAATACCAGTTAAACCCAATGGGTACTGTGCTCGAAGGCGAGCGCGCGGAAGTGTTGGCTCTTGTCGAGGAAATGGGTGAAGCTATTTTCAGTGCAGGGGCCCAGCGCGTGGGCACAACCCTCAAGATCGATGACCGGCGTGACAAGGATACCTCGATGGACCACAAGGTGGAAGTAGTCAGGGAGGGCTTGGCGAAAGAAGTATAATAGGCTCTCCGACATGGGTCAGTGTCTGTTGCTTCATGCGTTAGCGATGTTCGAGCGTGTACTAATAGCAAACCGTGGCGAAATCGCCCTGAGGATCATCCGTGCTTGCCACGAGCTAGGGGTGCAGGCGGTGGTTGCCTACTCGGAAGCCGACCGTGATACTCTCCCTGTGCGGCTGGCCGACGAAGCTCTATGTATCGGGCCGGCAGCGCCGGCTCGTTCCTACCTGCATATCCCCTCTATAATAAGCGCCGCTGAAATGACCGGCTGCGACGCTATCCACCCAGGCTACGGCTTTCTCTCCGAGAACCCGTACATCGCCGAGATATGTGATAAAGTGGGCATAACCTTCATCGGGCCAAGCGCAGCCGCTATCCAGGCCATGGCCAACAAAGTAGAGGCACGCAAGCTTATGCGTGAGGCAGGTCTGCCTATTATTCCTGGTACGGAGGAGGCCCTGCTGAACGCCGAAGAAGCGCGTGTGGTCGCTCAGGAAGTAGGGTTCCCGCTTCTGCTCAAAGCAGCAGGTGGTGGTGGTGGGCGCGGCATGCGTGTTGTCAATTCGCCTGATGAGCTTACTGACGCCTATAACATGGCACGTGGCGAAGCTTCGCTGGCCTTTGGCAACCCCGATGTCTATATGGAGCGCTACCTCACCCGGCCCAGACATATCGAAGTGCAAGTGTTGGCCGACCTTTTTGGCAACGTAGTGCATCTTGGCACACGTGATTGCTCGCTGCAGAGAAGGCACCAGAAGATAGTTGAGGAAGCGCCCGCCCCTGGCTTGCCGGCTCGCCTTACCGAAGCCATAGGCTCAGCGGCGGTGCTGGGTACAAAAGCAATCAACTACTCGACCGTTGGCACATTCGAATTTCTGCTCGACAGCGCCGGCGCATTTTTCTTCATCGAGATGAATACGCGCATACAGGTTGAGCACGGCATAACCGAGATGGTCACCGGTATAGACCTGGTCAAGTGGCAGATAAGGACTGCGGCAGGCGAGAAGCTGACCCTGAAGCAAAGCGACATTAAAATCAGCGGTCATGCCATCGAGTGCCGTATCAATGCAGAAGATGTAGAGAAGGGCTTTTTGCCTGGCGGGGGCCTTATCGAGCTATATCTGCCTCCTGGCGGCCCCGGTGTGCGTGTTGATTCTCACCTTTACTCCGGCTATAAAGCGCCATCTAATTACGACTCGCTGCTGGGCAAGTTGATGACATGGGGCGGAACGCGCGAAGAGGCGATCGCGCGTATGAAGCGAGCTCTCGTGGAATGCATTATAATAGGACTTCCCACCACGATACCTTTCCACAAGCAAATACTTGAAGACGAACGATTCGCGAGGGGTGAGGTACACACCGGACTGGTGGGTGATTGGCAGGAGGAACATGCTGCGCCTGCGGCCAACAGGAAGGAAAAAACAGCGGCTGCGAGTACCCCGAGTGCCACGAGTACCCCGAGTACCAACGGCCTAGTAGGTTAGCAGATGTTATTCACGGCATACACTTTCAGAGTAATACCTGCTGGGAGCTGCTGAGATGAGCGAATCCAAATTAGGTACAGTGCGCATTGCGCCTAGCGTGCTGGCTACCATAGTCAGTCTTACTGCCCGTTCGCAGAAGGGCGTAGCCGATATGAGCGCGGTGTCAAGGCCGCCTGGCAGGATGTTGCACAGGACGAATAGCGGCAATGCCCCAGGTGTTTCGCTCCAGGTGCGTAACGGCTCAATAGCTGCCGACGTTTATATCGTAGCACAGCCCGATACTAACCTCAAGACACTGGGACAAACCTTGCAGCGTCGCGTGAGAGAGGCTCTTGAGCAGATGGTTGCCATGCCTGCCGATCAGGTCAACATTTTTATTGAGGACGTTAGCGACCAGGAGTAAAGAGTGAACGCGTATCGATATGCGCGTTCCACGACTATATGGCATCAGCATCACGCCGCCAGGCGCGCATAACCGCATTGCAGACCCTCTATGAGATAGACTCCACCAAGCATGACGCCATCGAGGTGCTGCCCAGGTTGCTTGAGGAGCCGATGTCTGAGAACGTGAACCCACTGGAGCCCCTTGAGCCCGATGTGCAAGCCTTCGCAGGTGAGCTAGTACGGGGGGTGCTTAGTCACAGGGATGAGATGGACGTAATAATTATCCGCTCTGCCCCCAACTGGCCTATCGACCAGATGTCGCCCATTGACAAAAACATACTGAGGCTTGCAATTTTCGAGATTCTGTTTGATAATAGGGTGCCCCTGAAAGCGGCTATCAACGAGGCTGTTGAGCTTGGCAAGAGATTCGGCAGTGATAGCTCAAGCCGCTTTATCAATGGGGTGCTTGGCACCATAGCGACGGAACAGCCAGGAGGGCGAAAAGCGCGGAAGCCCGCTGTCGGGAGAGCAGAAGATAGCGATACGACGCCAACCGGTGGCGGCGAGGCAACCGGCGAACACCAGGACGAAGGATAAGAATGCCCTCTGTGCGTGACGAGATATATAACCGCCTGCGACCACTCTTAGCTGAAAGCCTGGGTGCTGACGAGGATGAGATCAACTGGGAGACGAACGTTTATGACGATCTGAACGCGGACACCCTAGAGTTCCACGACGAAGTGATACCTTTGATCGAGGAGGAGTTCGGCGTGACTATCGACAACAGGGATGTGCCTGAACTCAGCACTGTTAGAGAGTTGGTGGCTTACCTGGCGGAAAACACTTAATCACGGGAGAAAGGAGATAAGAGAATGGCAAATGCGACGGAACACCTGAAAGAGGTGGCAGTGCAGCAGTACGGAATGAATGAGGCAGAGCTCGGCTCCATGGACGCGAAGGGGCTAACTGATGTGCTGCTTGCCAAAATAGCGGAGGACAAGTATAAGGTCAGCCCATCGGAGGCAGAAGGCAAAGATACCCGTGGGCTCATCGAGCTCCTTATTCAGAATATGACCAGCGATCTGCTCAAGGTCGATAAGGCTAAAGTCGTCCCTGATGCTACTTTCTCCGACCTGGGCGCTGACTCCCTGGATATGGTTGAGCTGTTGATGACGATCGAGGATGTATTTGAACCCTTTGGTGAGATGAAGATACCGGAAGAAGATGCAAATATCGGCACAGTAGGTGAGGCCGCTGATCGTATAAGCCAGTATATCGACGCATACGAAAAGGCTGGATAGAGCGCCCGAGCATCCGCGAACTGCGGTATGTAGGCTGCTTGCTCTTCATCAGCCTGCTCCCGATCCAGACTACGCGATTTCGGTAGCATAGTGCTGTATAATAGAGGTAGGTTTCTCTTGCTTGCAAAGCTTGAAGCCTACCTTTTTGCTTAGACCATGACAATCTCTACCGACAATGCCACCTTTGACC
>JALYYZ010000048.1 GCA_030945985.1 Chloroflexota bacterium | reverse complement strand
CAGCCATAGGGCTGCTTCGTCTGCTCGGTGAGACCAACATTGCCTCTGCTTGTCGCCGCTTTGCTGCTCAACCCGCCCTTGCTGCTTCTGCTCTCGGTCTTCTCAACCGAGAATGAATAGACCCTGCTACTTGACTACGTAATAATTGACGCGTGCTCTGCCTTTTGCTATATTGGGCGGGCCTGATAATATTCGTGGAGTACTTTACTATGCCTCGCCTGGTGAAAATCAGCCATATAGGACTTGCAACAGCGGACGTAGACGCCGCGTTGCGTTTTTTTAGCGAAGGTCTAGGCATGCCGGTTTCTGGGGGCGAAGATATAGCGGGCGATGCCGTCAGGGTACAATTCTTACCGATTGGTGACTCACGCCTTGAGTTGCTGGAGCCTATAGGTAAAGAAGGTCCTGTGCAAAAATTCCTGGCTAACCGTGGACCGGGTATTCACCATATCTGCCTGGAAGTCGAAGATTTGGCAGGTATGCTCAAGCAACTCGCTGCAAATGGGGTCGAGTTGCTGGACCAGGAGCCGCGACCGGGGGCACATGGCAGCCTGGTAGCTTTTGTTCACCCGAGGTCTGCCAGTGGGGTACTGGTCGAACTTGTCGAATCGGGTAGTGGCAACGGATAGCTCAGTGGTTATGCAACTTAAAGGAGATGCTCCTGATGCTCAAAGAAGAGCAACATGTAAGTAATAGCACCGAAGCCACAGAACCTCTCACTTATGGCGCGTATATGCGCGTGCCTGAATTGCTGGCGTTGCAAACTCCTCTGGGCAAGCCGCCCGTGCCCGACGAGATGCTCTTTATTATTGTGCAGCAAGCGCAAGAGTTATGGTTCAAGCAGTTGCTATATGACCTTCACAATGTTGTTGCCGATCTGCACTCTGCTGATATTGCATCGGCCAATCGTCTGCTTACACGATCCTGCCGCATATTGAAAGTGCTTGGCGAGGAGGTAGCGGTGCTCGAGACAATGCCGCCCCAGGAGTTCAAGCGGTTTCGGCATGTGCTCTCCCAATCAAGCGGCTTTGAATCGGAGCAGTTTCGTGAACTCGAGTTGGCTTGCGGGCTGCGCGAACCTGCTCTACTTCGCGTAATCGACAAGCATATGGACGCGGAAGCAATGCGAACTCGATGGCCCATAAACCTGCACGACGCCTTCCTGGAGCGTCTCGCGGACATGGCAGCAGAGCCGGTTGACGCTGTCGTGCGCATATATACGCACGTAGCTGATTTCCCTCGGATGTATGACCTGGCCGAGGTTCTCAGCGAGTATGAGGTGCTTTTCAGCGAGTGGCGTTTCCATCACATAAAGCTTGTGGAGCGTGCTATTGGCGACAGGTCCATGGGCACAGCGGGCTCTTCGGGTGCGGGTTACCTGAGTCGCACACTACAATATCGCTTCTTCCCCGAGCTATGGGAGGCGCGTAATAGGATTACATCCGGCTCCGAATAGCTGCCTTTGGCGAGTAAGCAATAAAAAGGGCCTCTCCAAGTGAGAGGCCCTTTTTATTGTTTGCTCGTCGTTCTACTTGGCCGGTGTGCCTACCGGAGTAATAAGGTTGGCAGGAGTTGGTGTGGCTGTAGACTGTTTCGGAACGTCGGTGCTTGTTGAGACCACTGTAACGCTCGTTACAGGCTGCACAGTGTTTGTTGCCCCTGCAGTGCCAATTGCCTGGGGAGTGCCTGTAGCTGTCGGGCTGCCGGAGACAGTTGTGGGTTGCGGGTTCGACTGTGTTGCTGTAGGCTGTGCTGTGCCTGCGGTTGCAGTTGCAGCAGGTACGGGAGGTGTGGGTGTGCCAACGCCTTGTGCAGCGCAAACACCTGCGTTGCGGTAGCGCCAGTCAAAGTAGTGCTGTCCGATATTGGCCTGCTCTACCTGGAAGGCCTGTGGGTTGGTGGGCACATATGTAAGGGCACGTCGCTCAAATGCCTGGATCATAACATCCTTGACGGTACCGCTGATCGTAGCATGGGTCCAGTATGCCTCGCTGATCGGCAGACCTGTTGCATAGAACCACGGGTTGGAAAGCTGCTCGGTGACAGGCTGGCCCTGGGCATTTTCAACACGACCTGAAGAGTTCAGGAAGTTCCAGAAAATGCTCGGGATGTTGTGCTTGGTCTGAGCTTCAAAGTGAACTATATCGACGCCTGCGATGTTAGCCTTGGATGCATCCGTGCCTGTATTACCATTGCGATCGATAGTCTCGGTAACTTTCTGTCCCGTGCGGTTGGCTGCTGGGTGGTCGCCGGCTTGCGTGTTGGATACCTTCTGGAAACCAAAGTATGTAGGTGCCTGGGCGTCGCCAAAGTCACCTGTCATATTGGTGCAAGAAGCGCGGTACTGTATGAACTCCTTCTCGCCCGTCTGAATGAAGCCTGATATCAGCTCGACTGTTAGCAACCCATTGGTGACGAAGAAAGGCTGCTGAGCGTTAGCAGTAGGATTGTTGAGCTCCATGCGGCTCTTGTCAAAGTACTGCACGACACGCTGCCGCTTGCCGGTTGGATCCTCGTTATACTGCTCGATGAGGCCAGGGGTATTTGGGCCGGGCCCCCAGAAGTACGTGCGACTGACCTGGCCCTGCTTTACAGGCCTATCTGTGCGGTTATATACGTTCGCGAACGCACTGTTCGCGAAGGCGAAGGGGCCGCCGCCCGCTACGTATATACCGCTTGCTATAACAACAGTGGGTACTACTACTGAAGGAACGCCTACAGTGCCTGTAGTTACAGCAGTAGTAGCGGCTGTGGAGACCGCTGTAGTGCTGGTCGTACCTGTACCTGATACCGAAGCTGTTCCAGCAGGGGTCAATGTCCCCGTGCCTACTGTCGGTGTTATTCCTGGCGACGGTGTTTGCGCCAGGGCCACAGCACCGAATACCATGCTCGCCGCTCCGAACGTCGCGGCTGCGCTTGCCAAACGTCTGTTCATTAGTCCTCTTCCTCCTATATTAGCTCTTGTGGGTTTGACTTCGTTTATCTACTGGTAGTTTGATACGCCCGCTACCAGTGACCTCGTCCGTGTTCCTTACTACACCGACCAGGACTACTCCCTTGTAGCTTTCTGACCCTTTTCTGAGCAGTTTCCGTGCCAGGTGGGTGCTGTCCGGCTCTTGTTGTTATAACGAACACTGTACCTTTTGGTTGCATGGGTTGCCACCTTTTATTATCTCACTTATGATCATAAAGGCGAGTTGGCGGCTGCCCGCTTCAGGAGGCAGGTCTCTTGTTGGTGGGTTCCGCTTCAGCATGCGCCGACCATGCTGTGAAAACGGTGGAGGGTTGTTATCAGTTGCACATGCCTATCGTGGATTGCTCTGACCACGCCTTGGGCGAAGTTGTAAATATAAGTGCTAGGTAGAATTCTGCATTGGGTCGAGCCTATTTACCCGACCACCTGGGTTGGCGCTTCTCGATGAAGGCTTTTGCGCCTTCTTTTCTGTCCTCCGTCTCTGCGGCCTGGCCGAAGAGCGTAGCCTCAAGCTCAAGTCCCTCTTCCAAAGACATTGATGAGCCCTCATTGATAGCCATCTTGGCGAGGGCTAATGCGCGAGGGGCCTTGGCGGCGAGGTTCCTTGCAAGCTGCATCGCTTCGTCTACCAGTTCAGCAGCCGGCACAACGCGGTCGATGAGGCCGAGCCGGTAAGCGTCCTCCGCTCCGACACGTTCGCCTGTAAATATCAAGCCTTTGGCGCGATCTCGGCCAATAACGCGCGCAAGCCGCTGTGTGCCTCCGTAGCCCGGTATCACACCCAGGTTGATCTCCGGCTGACCTAACTGGGCCGTGTCTGCGGCCAGGCGAATGTCGCCGCACAAAGCGAGCTCGCAACCTCCTCCCAGCGCGTACCCGTTGATAGCCACCACCACGGGGATCGTCAGACGCTCGAGCTTGGAAAAGACTTCTTGTCCGAAGCGCGAGAAATCAACAGCTTCGTCAAGACCGTCCAGAGCTGCAATTTCGCCGATGTCAGCGCCGGCAACGAAGGCTTTGCCTCCCGCGCCCGTGATTACCAGCGCGCGCGTGTCCTTACTGGCCGATATCTCATCCAGAGCGGCATCAAGCTCTTGCAATAGCTCACGATTAAGTGCATTGAGCTTATCTGCCCGGTTGATAGTCATCAGGGTAACTCCACTGCCTGGGTCTATGTCAAGGAGTAAGTTGATGTAGTCGGCCATATTGTGCTACCTCTCAGTTAGTGGGATTATTAACTTCCAATAGGGTGCCTACCGGTGCCATGTCGCCCGGCGAAAAAGCGCCGGTGTCTACTCTATCCTGGTCCGCAGGACTCGTGGTGGGCAACAGGAACCGGAAGGTAGTGCCGTGTTCAGGTGAGCTAAGCGCTTCAATATGCCCAGCATGAGCAGCTGCTATCGATCTGACGATAGCCAGGCCTAGCCCTGTTCCGCCATGTTCACCCTTTCGCGCGCTGTTCGCCCGGAAGAACCTTTCAAAAATGTAGGGTAAGTCGTTGGGCGGGATGCCTGGCCCGTTGTCGCTAACCTCCAGGCGTGCCCAACCCTCATCAACCCACAGGCCCATGCTCACTATCCCCCCGGGCTGGGTATATTTCACGGCGTTATCGAGCAAATTGAGCAGCAGGTGTTGTAATTGATCGCGGTCTCCGGTAACTGTAGCGATGCTTTCATGAGCCAGCACCAGCCGCTGATCTTTGGCGGCCGCTAACACTTTCGCTTTACCGAAGGTGTCCAGGAGCAGGCTGTCCATCTCCACCGGTTGCATTACAGGTGCGGGGGAATGTCCGGCTTGCATCTGTGCCATGTAGAGCAAGTCGTTTACCATGCGGTTGAGGCGCGAAACTTCACCCTCGGCGATCTCTATCAGCTCTATGCGCTCATCTGCATCGACGGTGCGCTTTAGCAGGTGTAGATTGCTTCTGATGACCGTAAGAGGTGTGCGCAACTCGTGTGAGGAGTCGGCGACAAAACGCCTTTGTGCCTCGAACGCTCCTTGCAGCCTCGCCAGCATCTGGTTGAACGTACTGACAAGATGGCCCACTTCGTCGTCGGTGCCCGGTCCCGGTATGCGCTGCGTGAGGTCCTGAGATAGCTCTATCTGGTGCGCTTTACGCGTGATGGTATCGACAGCGCGAAGAGCACGACCTGTAAGGAAGAAAGAACCCCAGGCAGCGGCCAGTAGCAGAAGTACAGAAGTCGCGGCCAGGATTATAGTTAGCTGTTGGAGAGCTTGCTCGGTGACCTGTAGTGATGAGACTGCCTGAAGAACATAAGTAACAGGGCCATCGGCGCTATACCTGATGGGCGTAAGGCTCACCCTTACGGGTGTGCCATCGGCAAGGTGGCGCGTGTCAAAGACCGCTTTGCCTTCAAGAGCCAGCGATATCAGAGACTCATCAACAATCAACGGCTGGCTCGACAGCACACGTCCTCTGGCGTCAAAGACCGTGTAATGCACCACCCCCAATGGGTCCACCACATTTAGCTGTGGCAAGCCAGGTTGCCCCCAGAAGCGGATATACGAGGCTGTGGCTGTGATTTGCCTGTCAAGATTGCCGTCTATGCTACCGTAGAGGTAGTAGCGCACGCTGTAGAAAGCTACAGTTCCAAAGAGGGAGGAGACGAGGCCCATAATGAGGATCGACAGCAAAGTTAGACGCAGGCGGAGCGACATAGGTT
>JALYYZ010000043.1 GCA_030945985.1 Chloroflexota bacterium | reverse complement strand
ATCCGTACTACATCGCGATGACCGACAGCTATATGACCGAGATCACCTTTATCGCTTTCCTGCTCCTATCTTGCCTTTTCTACATGGAAGGCATCAAGAGTTCCGATAACCGTTGGCTATGGGTAGGCGGCATTTTCGCCAGTGCCACCTTTTTGACGAGGCAGTTTGGGCTGGTGCTGCCGGTGGCCGCCATCGCGTGGTTGGTGATGCGCCGTAATAGTAGCTGGGGCCGAGTAGCCGCAGTAGCTGCTCTTCCCGCGCTCGCCGTGGCAGGCTACCTCGTCTTGCAGCAGAGCTTCGGCCCTACGCTGAGCGGCAGTATATCGCGAGATGAATTGCTCGACCTGGTGCGCAACCCGGGGGTGTGGGTGACGCGAGCCGCGCACTTCCTCTATCTTGCTCTTTTCGTGCCGGGGCTGACGGTGCCACTCCTCGGTAAAGTGCATGGCTGGAAGTGGGCGGGCCCATTGTCTCTTGGAGCGGCTGGGGGGGTATTTGTCCTATGGCAGGTCAAGAGCCGCCTGGTGGAGCAAGGGCGGACCACCCTTGATGACCTTTCGTACAGTTGGCTCAAGCCTGCCTTCGCGAACCCCGTGCCGTTATACTGCCTGGGCGCTGTCCTCACGGTATGGCTCTTGGCGGGAATGGCGGAGCGTGCCTGGCCGCGTTTGCGGGTGGCGCTACGTCAAAGAAGAGTTACCGGCGAGGCAGGCTTTCTAGCTCTTGTTGCCTTGATGCTGTTCGCCGGCACCTATATTGTGAGTGCCGGCTTTCTCGACAGGTACTGGCTGCCGATCCTACCCTTCATCATAGCGTTCGCACTGCCCCCACTACGCGGGGCCCGACCTGCAAGGCTCCTCCCTGTGGGTATTGCCATGTCCGCTCTGGGCCTCTACGGCATCATTATTCACCACGACGATTGGTCCGCACTCAGCGCGCAGTGGCAAGCGGGCGACTGGGTTGTCGCGCGAGGCGTGCCCTACGAGAAGCTGGAAAATGGCTCTATCTGGGACGGCTACTACCTCTACGATGAGGCGCTGCAACGGCTGGGCTCCCACGATATCGCTGTAATCGGTAGGCGCTACCCGCCATACGCTATCATCGACCCGCAATATCTGGTCGGCTCACAGGACGTGGCCGGCTACAAGGAGATCCAGCGCTTCCCGTTTACAACATGGCTGGGGGCATCGACTGAGCACCAGGCAATCGTCCTCGAACGATTGTCTCCTTGAAAGGATGCTCCAGCATGAGACATTCCCATTAAGTTAATTAGGCAATTGGCTAACGAAAGCGCAATCGGTAGTCACTGCAGGGTAAGAGCCCGCTATTTTTCTGTCATTTGGCCCGAATTATTAAGTCCTTGGCGGACTCACCCGTGCCTTAGAGTCTACGAAAGAGCCTTCACAGTTGAAGCCCTTGACTCATTCACACTCTGTGCTTGGACCAAATAGGCCGTTGCCTAACGCATTAGTTAAAGAACAGGCGCTCTCCAACCAGTGCGTTTGAGCAAGCAACGCCCTGAGAAGAAACCCGCCGCCTACGCATGCGCAATCTGCTGCCCAGCGCATGCAGAACTGTCGGATTCTCCGGGACTTCACAGGTTGCGCTGTGACCCAGTAAAGTTGACCGTGGCTCTGGCTTGTAGAAACGGTGCCTACTTGTATATAATCTCTCTCCATGCTACTTCCATGCGCCGTTCGCTACGAACCCGTTCATAAGACCTTCAGGAGCCCATATGGACAACAGTAACACACTTACCGCAGCACAGGCCGCGCTTTTCGCGCGGCTGGCGGTGG
Organism: Chloroflexota bacterium; assembly: GCA_030945985.1. GTDB lineage: Bacteria > Chloroflexota > Chloroflexia > QHBQ01 > JADMIH01 > JADMIH01. Next base: position 1,084 of record JALYYZ010000043.1, on the reverse strand, counting down.
CCGGGATCGGCAGGGAGTACCCGAACATGCCGCAGTATACGGTCAGTGGGCCTGAAGAGTTCCCTCTGCCGACCCCTCGCGGGCTGCACCCGGCATTCTATGGATGCTTCGATTGGCACTCGGCCGTTCACAGCCACTGGATGCTGGTGCGTCTGCTGCACACAATGCCCGGTCTGCCGGAGGAGCACGAGATACGCGCGGCGCTCGCCACGAACCTCACTGCCGAGAATCTGCTCGCTGAGCGTCTCTACCTCGAGCAGCCGGGGCGCGCCTCGTTCGAGCGGATGTACGGCTGGGCGTGGCTCCTCAAGCTTGCGCAGGAACTTGGCGAATGGGACGATCCGCAAGGCACCATGTGGGCGCACCATATGCGACCCCTGGCAGACGCGTTCGTGGCGCGGTACATCGACTTCCTGCCCAGGCAAACATATCCTATCAGAGGAGGCACCCACGCCAACACTGCTTTCGGACTCACCTTCGCCCTTGATTATGCGCGGGCAACGGGGCATGGCGAGTTGGAACGGGTGATCGTGGGGCACAGTCGGGACTACTTTGAGGACGATCGGGACTACCCTGCCCGCTGGGAGCCGGGCGGCAGCGACTTCCTCTCGCCCGCCCTTACCGAGGCCGACTTGATGCGCCGCGTGCTGCCGCCCGCGCACTTCGGGTCGTGGCTCTCTGCTTTTCTACCTGGCCTGGCACAGGGTCTGCCCGCCAACCTCTTCGCGCCCGCTACCGTCAGCGACCGCACCGATCCCCAACTCGTGCATCTCGACGGTCTGAACCTCAGCCGCGCGTGGTGCATGCGCGGCGTCGGCATGGCTCTACCGCCTGATGACCCTGTGCGCCAACGTCTGCTAAAGTCCGCCATGGCGCATACGGATGCCGCGCTGCCGCACATTGCCAGCGGTGACTACATGGGCGAGCACTGGCTGGCCTCTTTCGCGGTCTATTTATTGACAAGTGCAGATGCTAACCCTGGGTAAGCAGGCTGAGAATATTTCCTATGACGATTTTGAAGTCTGTGAAAGGCAGTGAATCTTTATATACCATCCTTCTTTCAGACCACGCAACGCTCTTGACC
>JALYYZ010000027.1 GCA_030945985.1 Chloroflexota bacterium | reverse complement strand
GCTCTTTCCTATTCGGTTTTGTGACCGACTGGATAACGGCTAAGTGGAGCATTGTGCTAAGCCTTGTTATGTGGATCGGCGTCTTCATCGCCGCTATGTTTACCACCGATAAGTTCCTCTTCCAGTTCGTGATTGCGCCTCTCGCGGGCGTGGCCCTGGGCAGCACCTGGACTGCGGCACGCACTATGATGGTGGAACTGTCACCACACGATAAGCTGGGCGAGTTCCTGGGTGTATACAACCTTACCGGCAAATTCTCTGCGGTGCTCGGACCATTGCTCTGGGGCACGACGCTGCTGCTACTTGACCCTGCTCGCTACGGCCAGTTCGCTTACCAGGTGGCCATAGGCACACTCCTGCTCATGGTGCTCGTCGGCCTGGGACTGCACTTGCTTACCCCTAACATCCGCAGGGGCAAGGCAGGCGCGTAGGCTTAGCGATAGGTCAAGGCTGGTGTCATGAATTCTCAAGAGAATAGCGCAGCAGGCGATACTTCAGGCCTGACAACACAGTTACACGTGGACAGTCCTCGAAGATAGTAGCTAACACCTTCTTCCCAGGCTGCCAGACGCCCGCCAGGTAGTTAATTTCTTGGAGGCAGTAGACTTCAAATCTTTTGCCTTTCGTCTTTTACTAACCGAATTGTGCTTGTTCTGTTCCATAAACGCTCACATGGTGAGCATTTATGGAACTGTTATACTTTCTTTCACTTGCGTGAACAGGGAAGCCTGGGTGCTGATTGCTACTCGTCAGGGGTGTAGTTTTCCCACATGTCAGTTGCGAGCCGACGCGGGTCTGACTTGATTCCGTATCGCTCGAAATACTGGCAGACGCGGGTCACGTCTCGCTCCAGGAAGGTTCGCGCCTGTGGGTTGATGATCGGGTCTACCGCCTGTGGGAAGTCGATGATGGTGCATTTGCCTTCCCAGTACAGGATATTGTGGGCTGAAAGATCTGAGTGAACCTTGTCCTGGTTCAACATAAGCTCTATATCTTCGAGCAACCTCCTGAAGAGTGGCTCGGCCTCTTCCCTATGTAGGCGCACGCTGTGCAGAATAGGCGCGGGGCAAGTCTCCTCGCCCACATATTCCATCAAGATAACGTTATCGCTGAAGGATATAGGCTTCGGTATGTCTACGCCCGCCGCGTATAGCTTCTGCATCGTTCCGAATTCATTGCCGACCCAGGAGAGGTGCAGCAATTCCTGCCCAAAGTCGGTCCTCTTTTTCATGGCGCGCTCTTCCCGCTTGCCCCGGTGACCGCTATCGTCTATGATGTCTCGCCCCTGCCGGTATGCACCGTCGTTTCTCAGGTTGCGGAACATCCTCGGCCGGTAGACCTTTGCTGCCACAAGGTCCAGTCCGGTTCTGGGGTGCGCTTCGCAACAGTAGACCGTAGCTTCCTTGCCACCCTTGACCTGTCTCAGCACGTCGGTTATCTGCTGGTCTTCATAGAACCCGCCCAGGTAGGTGAGTATCCACTCCCTCTCGTGCCTTGATGATGTAAACGAGGGATCAAAGCCCTCCCTTGTGTCGTCTTCCTTCTCGGTCAGTTCGGCAACAATGGCTGCGCGGCTCTTCTTGGGTTTCGACCCTGTAGGCCCTGTTTTGTAGCGTGGACGGTATTCGCCGTCTGCTTCGTCCTCGGTTTCGTTCAGGTACGCTGTGTAGTCCTTCATTGGTGTAGAATGCTCCTAAGTAGAGCCGCTTTTTAGCATAGAGAAAGGCCATAGACTCAAAGGTCCACGGCCCAACAAATGCCTCCAAAAGGCAACAAAAAAGCCGTAGGCGCGAGAGTGTACCTACAGCTAACCGGGTTAAGCGGCTTTTACCTAGTCGCCGGCAGGCACACCCTCGCAAAGCGCGAGTCCGTATGAAAAATGGGTGAAAACAACATCTTTCATTGTGCCTACTCCTTTCGATCCCTTTGGATGGGTCTTTTTACTTGCAGGGCTATATTAGCAGCAGAGCCCGAACCTGTCAAGTACCTTGAGAAGTAGCTGCGACTAAGCCTGAAGGAGTATACGCCTGCTGTGGCCTCTTTATCAGACCATCGGGGCCGATGCAAAGTCGAAAAAGGGAGCAAGAAGCACCTCTACGATCATTTCCCCGCAGGTTGCTTGCTCTCCAGTGCAGCTTCATAGACCTTTTAGCTTTTGGAAGTAGAACAAAGCAATCAAAACACGGAGTGTTTTGATTGCTTTGTTCCTGGAAAGAAGCGCTATTTTCCAAAAGGTGGCTGGAAGTTGCACTAGTCCCTCACCAGCTAAACAGTGCTGATAGAGCTGACGTAGCTTGATGCGAATATTGGCAGTACTAGTACAACTCCCACGTTGCCACAGCCGATGAGCAATAGGCCGGCAGCACCAAGCAGTATACCAAGTAAGGACGTGGAGGCAAAGTCCAAGCCAGCCTCCTTTTATTCTGAACTGGGAAGCACCTGACGACCTGATCATATTCCTTTTGAGCATCTTCAATCGCTAACCGAGGCCAGAGCGAAAAAGCTGCATTTTGGCGGGATGTAAGACGGAAGCAATACTGTTCTCTAAGGTATAAGCAGTCAACGACCAGAGCTATTAACCCACCAGGTTCCCGTTACAGGCTGACTTTGTACCGGCCCTGATTAGACCACTACGGGACTGGCGAACAGCAGCACTATGTCCCCATTGTTGAAGCTGTAATCGGTATAACCACAGAAGGTAAAGCCTTCTTTACGGCAGAAGGCGACCGCAGGGTAGTTCTTGGTGGGGGTCTCAAGCATGAAGGCTCGGGTACTTATGCCTCCGCCGTATCGTGCCCACCTGCGCGCGGCAGCCATCAGCATAGATCCGACACCTTGCCGGCGCATGGAGATAGCGACCACGAGAGAGCTTATCCAGCCTATGCCCGAGCTCGGCACCAGCGTTATTACGATGTAGCCACACAGTTTGGAGCCTTGCTGAGCTACGAGCACCATGTCAGCAGCGCTCCACGCTTGAAGCTTCGACATCTGGGCCGACTCGCTGCCATCCTTTAGAACTGCGGCCACAGGACCCAGCACTTTGCGTGCCCGTGGGAGCTTTATTGGGCGGAAGGTAATGCTCAGTGGCGTGTCACCAAGCATCACGCTCGAGTTCAAGTTATAGAGCACTGTGCCCGGCTCGCCTCGCACGGCCTCGATCTGCCAGGTATGTGTCGAGGTGTAGCTGTCATCCAGAGAGAGGCAGGCGCGCAGATCGTCCGTTTCTGCCTCTCTTATCTCGACGGGCTGTGTAGTTGCTCTCATGAGAGCTGGTCCCGCAGAATAGCACTCCGGAGTGTCAAGAGGACTCTTGCACTGCTTTACGCCTGCTTCTACCGAACGGGCTGCGTGTCTCCACGAGGTCATCCAGGGGCGCCGTTGTAGTGAGGGCTACGCTGTGCCGGACGACGATGTGAGCTTCGCTGGCAAGTGCTATCAGTAAGGGGTCCGATGAGATCAGGACTGCATCAGCGTTACTCTCCTTCAGCAGCGCAGGGAGGCGGTGGAATAAAGATGGCTCAAGCAGGGAGGCAGGAGGGTAAGGTATTGAAATGGTCAGGCGGGGCCGTGGGGAGCCGTCGTCAGTGCAGGTGCGCGCGCCTTCTCTAATGCGCTCAGCTATTGCGTCCCATGTGTCTTCCGGCTCGATCATGACGAGGGTGCGCGCGGGCTCTTCCTGGAACTTGTGGTAGAGATATGTGATAACGATCTTGATGGTAGCCGCGAAAGGCACAGCCACCAGCAATCCGAGTATATTGCCTAGAGCGGCACCCGAAAGCACCGCAAAGATAATAATCAATGGGTGAAGATGAACCAATCTACCTATGAGAAAGGGCATCACGAAGTTGTCTTCGAGTTGGCGCAGCACTGTGTACATAATGGCTACGCTCACGGCAAGTATAGTGGGTGACCAGCCATAAGGCGCGTAGCCCTGGGTAAGGGCCACCAGCACAGCTGTACCGCCGGCAATGTATGGGCCTATGAAAGGCATAGTTTCAACTAGGCCTGTGAAAATCGCAAGAGCCAATGCAAAACGCACATCGAGCAAGGTGAGCCCAATATAGCTGGTTACGCTCATAAGCATCACCAGGAACATCTGCCCACGAATATATGCACCCAGCACATGGTTGATCCGGGCAATCCAAGGGCCCAGGTCGTGCCGAGCGGTATCAGGCGTAAAACGGTTGATGTTTTCGCCGATGCGTTTCGCCTCGAGCAGCAGGAAGAAGGTAGCGACCAGGTATACAAGCATCTTGAGGAACGACTCGGCAAGGTGGGGTAGAGCGCTTGTCAGCGTAGTACGGCCTACTTGCGAGAAGATCTGGTCAATTTGCTGTCGTATCTCACTATCGGGCGCATTGAGATCTACCCTTATGCCAAGCAGGTTTATCTCTCGCTGACCAAGCAGTTTGCCCGCCTCCCTGAAGTGGCCCGGCATCTCCCTGCCAAGTTCGCGTATCTGCTGTCCTACTATAGGGGTGAGCGATGTCACCGTCCAGGCAAGCAGACCAAGTAGCGCAACGTACAAAGCCACAGCCCACACGCGCCGGGGCACGTTTGTCCTCTTGGCGAGGAACATCACTACGGGGTTGAGCACATATGCCGTAACAATGGCCCAGATAAATGGTGTGAGTATATCGCGCACTTCCCATAGAAAGAGCAGCACGATGGTAGCTAGCATCCACAGTATGGTAATGCGCGCGCGTGGTGAGATATATATACGATCTGTCAAAGAGTACTCTCGTTATCTACAGCTATATCAGAGCCGCCCTGAATGTCGCCTACACGGACGGGAAGGATGAGAAATCAACGCTAATATACCATAGCAAGGCGCAGTTGACTAGGCCCCATGAGGGCGACAACAGGTAGTACAATAGGTTTAGACCTGGTAAAAGCAGAGCTTACCCTACCTGGCGGTCTCCTGGTGTGCCAGCCGGTGTCAGCCGTGTCAGCTTGATTTGTGCATACACGTAATGTATAATAGAGAGGAATAGCCAGATTGAGTTTGCGTGATAAAGTTCCCCATTTTGCTAATGGTCCTTTGCCATCAGCGCGTTTGCTAAAGCCTCCGCTTGATGTATCCCATGCTTCCTTTTCACTGGCATCTACCAATCAGACTTAAGGATGGTATGGATGAACGACGAGCAACTCAGACGGCCCTCTGATGCGGAGAACAGCACAGGTACGGCAGATATGGCTGAAGAGCAGCAAACGGGCTTGACTAACACCGGTGAGCCCACTCCGGACGCCGAGACTTCTCCCGATGCAGAAATGCAGATCGGTGATAGTGCTATGCAAGTGCAGAGCGACGGTGCCGGTGGAGAGACAGATGGCTCCGGTGCAATGGCTCTGGAAAGCACCGCCTCAGAGCAAGTCTCTACTCCTGCGGAAAGTGCAGCAGCAGTAGAAAGCACTGCTCCTTCCCAGGATACTGAATCGGCAGCAGATGCTACCGTAGTCCAGGATGCCGCACCCGCAGCAGATGCTACCTCAGTGCAGGATGCCGAGCCGGCAGAGAGGGATAGGCGCAATTCAGGGGACTTTGGCAGCTTTCAGTCTGGCGATCCAGGTATGCACGGCAATGCGCCGCGACCGCAGATGGGGCAGAGCTCTCGTGGCCAGGATGGCGGCGCGGGACAATCCGACGGTGAGGATGATGAGCTGGTTATACGCGCGGCGCGTGACCCGCGGCTCGAAGGCATGGCAGCCAACTCCTCTATGGAGGATCTGCTCAAGGCTTCTGAACAGCAATACCGCACCCTTAAGCATGGTGATGTCATCGAGGGCTCCATTATGCGCGTCGACCGCGATGAAGTGATGGTCGATATTGGGGCCAAGACGGAAGGTGTTATTCCAAGTCGCGAGCTTCAAAGCCTCTCTCCTGAGGAGCGTGAGGCTATGCAGCCTGGCGATAGCGTTCTAGTGTCGGTGGTCCAGCCCGAGAACAGCGACGGCCATGCAGTGCTATCCCTTGATCGTGCTCGGCAGGAGCGCGCATGGCGCGACCTACAGAGGAAGTTTGAGGCCGGTGAAGTTATACAGGCCCAGGTTAGCGGTCACAACAAGGGTGGCCTGCTGGTAAATATAGAAGGTGTACGTGGTTTTGTACCTTCTTCGCAGGTTTCCTCTATGCCCGCCGGTGAGGCTAACAAGCAGGCCGAGATGGCGCGGTACCACAACCAGGTACTGCCGCTCAAGGTGATCGAGATCAACCGCAACCGCAACAGGCTGATCTTGTCTGAACGCCAGGCCATGCAGGAGCAGCGCGAGGGCATGCGTGCACGGCTCCTCAAGGAGCTTGAGCCAGGGCAGATTCGCCCTGGTACGGTCACATCTATCGCTGACTTCGGTGCCTTCGTTGACATCGGAGGGGCTGATGGGCTCATCCACCTCTCCGAGCTGTCGTGGCGACGTGTTGCCCACCCCAGCGAGGTACTCAAGGTGGGAGACCGCCTGGACGTACAGGTTCTTTCGATTGACCCCAACGAGCGCAAGATTGCTCTATCGCTCAAGCGCACACAGCCTGAACCCTGGACTACTATTACCGAAAACTACCAGCTTGGCCAGGTGGTACGCGGTACTATCACCCAACTCACCAGCTTTGGCGCCTTCGCTCGATTAGACGATGGTATCGAAGGGCTCATCCACGTTTCCGAACTGGCTGAGGGACGCGTTGCTCATCCCAAGAACGTAGTTAAGGAAGGGGATGTAGTAGACCTCAAGGTTATACGGATTGACCCCATAAAGCGCCGCATTGGCCTTTCCCTCAAGCGAATGCAGGAGGGTGCTGAAGGCGGCGAGTCGAACGGCGAAGAAGGGATGAGCATGGACGGCGATTCGCTCGCCCAGATTGGACATGACCACGACGAGGGCCGTTCGCAGCCAAGAGATGGCAATGCCTCTGATGGTGGACCTTCGGGCTCGATGGCCCAGGACCGGCTGGCTCGGTTCGAGCAGCGAGAGGCTCAAGCCCAGCAGCGCCGCCAGACCCAGCCGCAACGAGATCAGCGTGACCAGCAAGGACAACGGGACCAGCGCTCTTCGGGCGCCCCTGTGAATCCTGCCGGTGACGACCAGCCTATGGGAGCGCTGGCGCAGGCACTGGCCGCCCATGTTCAAACGATGGGTGCGGCAGGCGATGCCGATTCAGGGCCTGCTACAACACGATTAGGAGAGATAGAAGAGAATGCAGAGCAGAGTGCCGCTCCCGCAGAAGCCGGTGCAACTCCAACAGAGCCGAGTGCTGCTCCGGGTGTTTATCCTATGACATCCGAAGAGAGTAGCGCCGGTAATGAGCATCGAGGCCAGGACGAAGCGCCTGCCCACGTTCATGCCTTTATTGGCGATATGGGCGTGGAGCCTGACGATC
>JALYYZ010000024.1 GCA_030945985.1 Chloroflexota bacterium | reverse complement strand
CCTCCAGGGGGCGACCGAGCAGCGCAGGCACATTGAACGGCGCATACATCCACCAGAACTTGTTCAGGCCGTCGGCATGGATCCCTGCTCGCGTCCGGTGGGCGTCACGGCCATATAGTGGGTACTTGGGCGGCACCGGCTCTCCCAAGCTGGCATAGAGGGTAACCAGGCTGTTCAGCGCTGTAAAATCAGGTTGCTTTTCGGGGAAATAGCCCATGCCGGTGAGATGCATCAGTATGGCTTCAAGCGGCGCATTCCCTGTGCGCTCACCTTTGCCGAGGCATGTGCCATTGATCACCGCGCACCCTTCGCGAACGGCAGCCAGACAGTTGGCGACGATCAGCCAGGTGTCGTTGTGCGGGTGGAACTCAAGGTCCTCGGGCTGCAAACCGATGGCGCGCATGGTGCGGAAGATGCGTGGTATGCTGCGCGGCAACTCTACGTCGTCATACGGCAATCCCACCCCCATTGTATCGCAGACGCGAAACTTTGGCTGCAGATCCGGGCCGTAAGGCAGCGCGATCTCTCGCACCGCCTCAATGAACGGCTGCATGAACTCCATTGGGGCGCGGGTGGCGTCTTCGAGGTGAAGGCGGGGCCGTATACCCGCGTCTAAAGACCACTGTACGGCCTCCAGGTAGGCGCGTGCTGCCTGGTTGCGCCCGCCAGGCTGGAACTTATGGAAAGTGTGGTAGTCGGACGCCGAGGCAAGCATCCCTGTTTCGCGCACCTCTAAATCTTTGACCAGCGCTACGTCCTTAGCCGCAGCGCGTATCCAGGTCGTAGGCTCGATAGGCGCCCCACCTTTATAACGGTCGAGGGCTCCCTCCAGAGCCGCACGATCGGAGGGGCGGTAAACGAAAAACTCAGCTTGTCGTATGGCACCCGACCGGCCGGTAAAAGCGCAAAGCTTGTCGTATATCTGCAGGCTCAGCTCTGTGGTAAGCGGCAACCCGCCCTGCTGGCCGTCCCGATGTGTGGTTTCTGTAACCCATGCTTCCGCGGGCAGTGTTACGGGGCGCTGCGTCCAGGCGTAACGCGGAAAGTCGTCGCGGGGGAAATTATCGAGGAAATATTCGGGCGCGTCTGGTTCCTTGATGTTGCTCATTCTCTTCTCCTGCTGATCGGGGGTGCTTTATTATAGGCAGCGGAAATATATATTGTCAATCTTGATTCAATAATCAATGTATTGTATGGTACTCTGAAGAGGTAAAAGAGGAGAAGGGGCTAGAGGAGAACAATATATGGAAGAGCCGAGATATCTGACCGCGGAAGAGACCACAGCCCAGCTGGGCATTAGCCTCTCTACACTTTACTCCTACGTCAGCCGCGGGCTGATCCAGTCCGAAGCTGGGGTAGGTGATAGCCGAAGGCGCCGCTATAATGGCGACGATGTGCGCAAGCTCAAAGAGCGAAAGGAGCAGCGGCATGATCCGTCGGGTGCCGCTAAAGCAGCGCTCCACTGGGGCGCGCCCATACTCGATTCTGCCCTCACACTGATCACTGACGATGGCCTCTATTACCGAGGGCACGATGCGTCAGGGCTAGCCGGCACTCACACGTTCGAGCAGGTGGCCTCCCTGCTGTGGACAGGCAGCTTCAGCAGGGCTCATGAAATATTTCAGGCCGGCGCTTCTGGCCTGCATAGTCTGAACAGCCTTATTCCGCAGGAGGCCGACCTTGAGCCCCTTCAGCGTTGGATAATAGCCCTGATCACGGCGAGCACAAAGGATCCTGCGGCGTACACTCTCCTGCCCCAGAGGGGCGCAGAAGTGGGTGCCAGGATAGTGCGCCTTATGGTTGCGTGTGTTGCTGCCGGCAACGACTTTGACAGCCACGTCTCTGAGGTGCTGGCCCGCCGTTGGGCAGAGGGCCAACCAGTGGCTGCAGGTCTGCTCAACGCCGCTCTGGTCCTCTCGGCGGATCACGAGCTCAACCTCTCGTCGTTCGTTGCCAGGGCCGTGGCGTCGGGTGGGGCCTCGCTCTATAGTGTTGTGATTGCCGGGCTGGCTGCTATGCAAGGGTTCAGGCACGGAGGCGACATTATGCGCGTCGAGGCGATGCTTGAGGAGATCGGTGAGCCGGAGAATACGCCCACCATCCTGCTGCAACGTATTCGCTCGGGTGAGCGCGTTCCCGGTTTTGGCCACAGGCTCTACCCGGCGGAGGACCCGAGGGGTCGAAGGCTGCTGGAGTTGGTCGAGCAGGCCTCCCCACATGCGCCCGCTCTTCGCCTGGCCTCTGCCGTCAGTGCGAGTGCCGAGAGGATGATAGGGCAGGGACCGACTATCGACTTCGCCCTGGCTGTGATGGCGCGGGTGCTTTGCTTGCCGCCCGGCAGCGCCCTGGCGATCTTCTCCCTGGGCCGGACCGCCGGCTGGATCGCCCATGCGCTCGAGCAATATGCGCGGGGTGACCTGATCCGCCCGCGAGCCGCGTACACAGGCGTCCCGCCCATTGTGACCGCACCATAGCGGGTCGACCAGCGCCTGCTGGAAGAGAGGTGCAGACTATGTTACTGCCAAAGGGACCTTTTCGCTTCAGCGTGCCTGTAAGGACTGCCGCAACGGAGACTGAGAATGGCTAAACGTTCATCGACATTGCCAATAGCCTCGATCGAGCTTGAGCCCACTTTGCCTCTGCCTATCTATCGCCAACTGTACGACCAGTTGCGGCAGGCTATACTTACGGGCCGGCTCAAAGGGGGTACCCGCCTGCCATCTACTCGTCTGTTCGCAGACGAGCTCGGTGTTGCTCGCAATACGGTGCTCAACGCCTTTGAGCAACTGCTGGCGGAAGGCTACCTCTACAGCCGTATAGGTGCCGGTACCTATGTAGCAACCGTATTGCCGGAAGAGCTATTGAATGCTGAGCCGCCTTCTGACCAAGCAGGCCACGCTCTTCGTACAGGCCGCCGGCTGTCACAGCGTGGGCGGCAGCTGGCCGCTGCTGCTGTGGAGCCTTACCTCCCGGCAGAGCGGTTCCCCGCCTTTAAGCTCGGCATGCCGGCCCTTGACAGCTTCCCGTTCAAACTCTGGGGACAACTCTGGGCAGCACGCTGGGGCTCGACACCGCGCGAACTGCTCACCTATGGGGAGGCCGCGGGCTACCGCGAATTGCGAGAGGCAATTGCAGGTTACCTCAGATCGGCTCGCGCGGTACGGTGTGAAGCCGATCAGGTGATTATTGTAGCAGGCACACAACAGGGCATGGACCTCGCCGCAAGGTTGCTGCTGGACGAAGGAGATGAGGCGTGGATCGAAGACCCGGGCTACCTGGGGGCCTGGGGTGCACTCGCAAGCGCCGGGGCACGACCCTGTCCGGTGCCGGTCGACTCTGAGGGGTTAAACGTGGAGGCCGGTATGGCCTCCTGCCCCGGCGCTCGCCTCGCCTACGTCTCGCCCTCCCACCAGCATCCACTGGGTGTGACTATGAGCCTCAGGCGCCGGTTGGCTTTGCTTGATTGGGCGAGCCGCAACGGCGCATGGATTATCGAAGACGATTATGATAGCGAATACAGGTACAGCGGCCGCCCTCTTGCAACCCTCCAGGGGCTGGACAGGGACGGACGGGTGATCTATATAGGCACCTTTAGCAAGGTGCTCTTCCCGGGCTTACGCCTCGCATACCTGGTAGTGCCTCCTGACATGGTCGACCCTTTCGTCGCTGCGCGCACCTATGCAGACCGCGCCTCGCCACTGCAGGAGCAGGCGGTACTTGCTGATTTTATACAGGATGGACACTTCGCCAGGCATATCAGGCGCATGCGAGAGCTTTACGGAGAGAGGCAGGGCCTGCTGGTAGAAACGGTCAAGGTGCAGATGGCAGGATTATTGGACGTCACGCCGAGCCCGGCAGGCATGCATCTTGTGGGGTGGCTGCCCGAAGGGAGTGATGATCTTGAAGCTTCCAGGCGTGCCCTGGCGTTCGGCGT
>JALYYZ010000021.1 GCA_030945985.1 Chloroflexota bacterium | reverse complement strand
GGCGTATTGCGGGCTTTCTAACACGGCGGCCCGTTGTTTCGACTATACACAACGGCCGTGTGGATCTCGACAGCGATCCACTCCATCTGCAGTTGCTCGAACGATGGTCTGCGCGCCTCTGGTGCAGGCGACTGATCGTTGTCTCAGATCTGCTACGGGAGGAAATCGCCGAGTGGTTTGGTGTGCCATTGCGCCGGGTACACACCATCACCAATGGGGTTGACATAACTCGTTTCAGCGCTCCGCCGGGGCTCGACCGCGCAGCCCTCAAAAGGGAACTGCTGGGTGGCGACTATCGGATGGTCACCAATGTTGCCCGGCTCGTTCCGCAGAAGGGTCAGAGCTGCCTAGTCGAGGCCGCCGCACGCGTACTAGTGGCACGCCCTGACGTGCGATTTGTCATGGTGGGCGATGGTCCCCTGCGAGGCGAGCTGGTGCAGATGGGTAGCGATCTCGGGATAAGCGACCGGCTCGTGATTACAGGACTGCGGAGCGATATAGCCGCTATCCTTGCTGCAAGCGACGTGTTCGTGCTCTCCTCAATATGGGAAGGGATGCCCCTTTCTCTGCTGGAAGCGATGTCTGTTGGTTGTCCGGCGGTTGCTACCGACGTGGGTGGGGTAGGTGAGGTACTCCAGGACAATGTAACAGGGCTCATCGTACCTGCAGGCGACTCCGCTGCGCTCGCAGAGGCCATTTGCCAATGCCTGGATCACCCTGAAAGTGCCGGCCGGCGTGCTGCGGCCGCCCAGAAGCTGGTTGCGCGCAAATATAGCATGAGCGCTATGATCCGCAAGTGGGAGAATGTCTACGTCCAAGAGGTGCGAGGCCCTCGCAGACGCTGATATGGCAGGGCGTTCGTCATGCCGGTTGTTACATGACTCACCCAAAGTTGCTCAGGTCGCAGACGGTGTCCTTTTTTCTCGGTATTGCTCCACCAGCTTCCTCACACGGGGGCCCAGTTTGACTCGCAGCAGCAGCATCCCTAAAGCCAGGCCCGAACGTGGGGTATTATTGGTTAGAAGGAAGCGCGCATTCTGGCGGTTAGTGGCGCCCATCTCATATTTGTACTCTTCGGCACCACGTCCGAAGTCAAGCTCTTGCGCTCCCTCCGCCAGTGCTTGGCGCACCACGAAGCCGTGCAGGATCTTGCCTGGGCGCTCTTTGCTCCAGGCCGGGTCGAAGCCGGTCATATAGCCGTTCAGCCTGCCTTGTACCTGAAAACTAATCCATGAGGCGATTACCTCGTCACCCGCGCATAACTCAGCGAGGCGCAAAGAACCTTCTGCGGCGCTGCGCTCGCACGCCTCCTCCAGAAAAGCAAAGAAGTCCGGCGAGCGATGCTCCGGGTTCAATAAGTCCTCTTTGGTGGACCATCGCGCCAGGTGAAGCTTGTAGAAGCGAGCCACCGCAGCAGGCACATCCTCTCCCTCGGTGACAAGCCGAAAGGAGAGGTCTCGCTCCTCGACAACGCGCCTGGAGAACGACTCAAGGTGTTGGCGCGGCTTGCGCCCCAGGGTGGCTGTATATTCCTTCCATGTGGCGGGGAGCGCAATATAGGGAGCGTCCGTGCGTGGCAAGCGGGTCACATGCAGGCCCGGTGGGCGGTTGCCCTCAAGCCACATCGACATTGCAGAGTAGGGAGGCACCTCATCGAGGTCGAGCAGGTCCCATTCTCGCCTCCGCCTACGCAATGAAGCGTAAATAGCACGACCGCACTCCGAGGCACAACTCGCGTCGAGCAGAAAGTCGCCCGTATCACTCAGGCCGGTGCCGATAAACCGGAGCCTCCGTAACGGGCCGAGGCGATCCAGCATCAATGGGGCAATGCCGCGTATCTGTGCCTCGGAATCGGTGGCCACAAGCACGTAGAGGCTCTTACCAGCTCCAAACGAGTGCCACCAAGAGAGGTTCCAGGCATAGGAGGCGAATATCGACCCAGACTGCGAACGCCCCAGCAACTGTGCCCAGGCTTCGCCAAGCTGCTCCAGGCTCGCCAGGCTGCGCACCACCGTCACACGGTACTCCATATCGCCCCCCTCTCTATATCCAGGCTCGCTTGTCGCGTCATCGCTGCCATACAACAAGCACTGTAGCAGACGGGGCCGCTTTCGGCAACAGAGGGTATGATTAATGCGGTTTCCAGAGACCTTATAGCTCCTGATAGTAAAACAAACAAATCAAAACCTCGTGGGTTTTGATTTGTTTGTTTTTGGACATGAGTGCACTTTTCCAAGAGGTCGCTTGAAGAGACACTAAATAGGTGAAGACAGAATGATAGATCCACCCTGTAGTGTCGCGTGTCACCGGGCGAGCTATTTGTCCAGGCAGATGAGATATGTTAGCATTGGGGTGCTCCATCTAGTGGAAGATGATTTTTCTATTTCCGAACGCATTTTCTGCCTGGCTGTTGTTTGACTCGTCCACATATGTCCGGCACGGCAGGAGAGGTGCCGCCGAAAAGCCGCAAAAGCGTTCCCGGCTCACGTACTACCAGACTTATCAGATGAGTGACACCGCACAACAAGATATAGCTCGCATGGCACATGGAGGCTGGGTGCCCGCAGTACAAACGCCTCCTGCTAACTTGGGACAGCGTGCGGTGCCGAGAAGTGTCTGGCTGGGCGGCCTGGCTTTCGCCGTCTCGCTGGCCGGTACGCTGCTGCTTGCGGATGCGGGCACCCGCGCCTGGGGTGAGATTCTGTTGGCCGTCGCGGTCGTTTGCGCCCTGGTGGGTCATGCGGGCCAGCGTTGGACGGCTCCTTTCGCGCCGCGCATTGCTGGTGGCCCCAGAAGGTGGGGACGACGGCATTCCGTTAGCGCGGTGGGGGTGGCCTTTGCCATTCTGCTGCTGCCTGCGGCTGATGCGGTCTATCTAGCGCAGAGCGAGCAGAAGTTCGGGTTGGCAGGGTGGTTGTGGCTCGCCGGCATCGCTCTGCTGGTGTGCGCACTCTTTCTATGGCCGCAGGGAGAACAGGTGGAGCCATCCGTGCGAGTAGCAGGCGCGCCTCTCGCCCTGCACTACGCTGTGCCCACCTCGCTGCCTGTGCGAAGCGCCGGCGGCAGCGCTGTACCGCGCTCCTGGCAGCCCGCCTGGACCTTGTGGGAGGTCGGCTTGCTTGCAGCCATTTTTGCGCTGGGTCTCTCACTTCGTGTGTGGGACCTGTCCCATTTTCCCTACGCGATACACCCCGACGAGGTGATCACGGGACGTGTCGCGCGGGCCGCGTATGTAGGCGGCAGCAATCCTTCTATCTTCAGCACGCTCTGGCTGGATATAGACCTGCCGGCGCTCTGGTTTGTGTTAGTGTCGTGGTCGCTCAAGGTGGGAGACTTTACGCTAGCCTCGCTGCGGTTGCCCGCCGCGCTCTTCGGGGCCTTTACCATTGTTCCACTCTATGGGCTAGTGCGCGGCGTATGGGGGCGCTCGACAGCGTTTACCGGAGCCCTTATATTTGCCTTCAGCGCCTCACAATTGCAGTATAGCCGGGTGACAGTAAACAACATTGTGACGCCCTTCTTCTGGAGCGTCTGCTTCTTTTTCATACTGCGTGGATTGCGTAGCCGCCGGCCTATTGACTGGGGCATGGCTGGACTGAGTGCGGGGCTGAGTGAGCACTTTTACTATGGCACCCACCTGCTGCCTATATTGATGATCGCTTTCGTGGTTTACCTTGTGGTGGTGCATTGGAGAGAAGGTTGGCGCTATGTAGGCAACTTTGGCGTTATGGCCCTCGGCTACATGGCTGGTTTCGGACCCTTGCTGGCCTACTATACGCGTCACCCTGACCTCTATTTTGGACGAGGCTCAGCGAGCGGCGTGCTGATGTGGAGCCATATACCTGCAAGCTGGGATGACCTGGTCTCGATGTACAACACACTTTGGCCTCTCTTCTCGGAGAACCTGCTCGGCATCAGCACGCACCCTGGGCAGGACACGTTTTACTGGGGCACCTTTTTACTCCCTGCTGAGGGAGCTTTGCTGATCTTAGGCGTCGGTCTGCTGATCTGGAAGTGGCGGCACCCGGCCTCCTTCCTGATGCTGCTGAGCGGGTTTGGAGTGCTATTCGTGGGAGGCACACTGGTACATGGGGTGCCATTCTACGTGCACTGGTCACCTGCCTTCTTTATATTCTATGTTGCTCTTGCCGTGCCTGTTGGCGGCTGGCTCCGTAAGGCATGGCAGATGCCGGGCAGCTTGCGCTGGGTTGGACCATCTGTTGTGGGGATTGGCCTGGCTGCTTTGCTCTTCATGAACCTTGATTTCTATTTTCGCCACTATGACGCCCCACCCGAGGCCGAGGCGCGCACGGCAGAGAGCCGTGAGCAGACGGCGCTTGGTCCCAACTATTACATTCTGAACGTCGGCGCTACTCGCGAAGGGTACGACCCGGAGACTAACGGCTACCTTCTCAAGGGGCAGCAAGGTGCGCAAATGTTCAACCCCGGCGCAGAGGCGCCGCCTGCGGTCAGTGGTAAGGGTCTGGCCTTCTTTTTCCGCGACAACGACCAATATCGACCTCAGATAGAGGCATTCTTACCTGGCGGCACCGAACGTCTAATCAAGACCCAGGGTGGCTTGCCTCTTTTCAACATGTACACCGTGTCGCCTCAACAAGTTGCAGACGCTTATGGTGTCTACTTAGAGATTTTCAGCCCTGGAGCAAGAGAGCCCGGCTGGCGTGGCGCAATGCCCTACCTGGGGGTTATGCCGACCAACATAGGTTATCCTCTCACCGCCCGCTGGAGCGGATCGGTCTACGTTTCTACTCCGGAGCCCTACCGTCTCTATCTCGACAATGCCGACTCGCCGGTGCTGTTAACCGGGCAGGACGCCAACGGGGTGGTTCAATTGGGCTGGCACCGCTTCAATACCGAAGTAAACCTGCTTGCTCCCGAGGACCTCAAGCTCATGTCGTCCACAGGTGGGGCACCGGGCACTGAGGTGCCCGCCACCGAGTTGTGGCCAGACAGATACGGGCAGGGCCTGCTGGGCGCTGCGGCAGGGGCATCCGGACGGCCGATGCTGCGCGTTGATCGCTTTATCGGCTTTACAGCACCGACCGTCCCGCAGTTCGTGGGACCGGCTCAGGGCGCGGCCCAGCCTCTGCGTATAGCCTGGACTGGAGAAGTCTACGCTCCACAGAGTGGCCTCTACACTCTGGAAGTAGACACCGGCACCCAGGTCCGTCTGCTCGTTGACGGCAAAAAGGCGCTCTGCATACCTGCTGTTGCAGGGACCAGTGGGCAGGCGCAACTTACCCTGGCGACCGGCTGGCACCCTGTACGGCTCGACTATATCGCACAACCCGACCGGCCCGGACTTGATCTCTACTGGACACCGCCCAGTGGTCAGAGATTCCTAATACCTGCTGAAGCCTTGCGCTACAGTGATGGGTCTCTCGGTTCTCAACTTGCTCAAGGTACGACACCGCCCACCCCGCCTGAGAGCATAAATTGCTCCGCGCCATGACGCGCAGACTTGCCGTCCGGCCAGATTTCACACGTTGCGTAGGTTGTTATGACTGGGGTTCCTGTGGTCAAGCAACCCTTCAATGAGTCTCTACGAATCAGGCGTATTATTGGTGGTCAAAGCCGCGTCTATAGACAGAATAGCGATAGCGCTTCAACTTGAGAGCCTCATATCTCCTTGCTGACTGTATTGGGATATACTTACCCAATCCTGCTAGTAGGCAGCCCTCAAGTAAGCCTGCTGGGCCTTATCCCGCGAGCGGGGACCACTGCTTGCTACAATGCTGCAGATGAGATTACTTTTTGGAGGAAGCTATGAAAGTGCTGGTAACAGGTGGAGCGGGCTATATCGGCTCGCACACCGTGCGTGAGCTTGTGAATCGAGAGCATGAGGTGGTCGTGCTGGACACTCTTGAGGCTGGGCGGCGCGAGTTGGCTGAGCGAGCGGGCGCCTACAAGCTTGTCGTTGGCAGCACGGGCGATCCAGATCTGCTGGACAGCCTCTTGAGTGAAGAGCGCCCCGCGGCGGTAATTCACTTCGCGGCCCACAAAGCGCCAGGCGAGTCGATGGAGCAGCCGGGCAAATATTTCGGCAACAACGTAACGAACACCCTGTCGCTGCTGGACGCCATGGTGCGGCATGGGATAAATCGTTTCGTCTTTTCCTCGACCTGCGCGATCTTTGGGCAACCGGCGAACGTGCCTGTTTCCGAAGAAAACAACCCTACCAGCCCCGAGAGCCCTTATGGTGAGAGCAAGCTGATGGTAGAGAAGGCCCTCAAGTGGTACGATATGGCGCACGGGCTCCGCAGCGTACGCCTCCGCTACTTCAACGCCGCCGGGGCATCTTTCGACGGACGGCTGGGTGAGGACTGGAGCGTTACCCTCAACCTGATACCGCTCGTGATGAAGGCGGCTCTGGGTAAGAGCCCCGCAGTAAAGATGTTCGGCACCGATTACCCCACACGGGATGGTACCTGCGTCCGAGACTACATCCACGTGGTCGATCTGGCTGTTGCGCATGTCCTCTCTCTGGAGAATATGGTCAGGCAAGATCAGAGCAATGTTTATAACCTGGGCACCGGCCAGGGGCACTCGGTGAGAGAGGTGGTGGATGCCACCAGGCGCGTGGCTGAGAGCAGCTTTAAGGTGGAAGAAGTGGGCAGGCGTCCTGGCGATCCAGCGGCTATCTGGGCAGACAGCTCCAAGGCCGAGCGCGAACTCGGCTGGAAAGCAAAATATGGCCTGGATGAGATCGTACGCACCGCCTATAACTGGCACAAGGCCACCCTGGACAGCTTTTAGAGTGGCTTATTGTTGATCTATCCGGTCGCCCGGCCTGCTACCTGGAACGGCACCGTTAGCGGGTGACGGCGCGGCAGGCGACATTTGCATTCGAGTCTTCGTAGCCTCGCGCTGCATGACCGTGCAGTCCGGGCGGAGTGTGCGGCCCATGGCATAATCTCAGCATTTTTTAACAATTTCCTCGCTTTCCTTTAATTCTGCTGTTCTATACTTGTTTTGTGGTGAAAAGGTGGCTCGATATCGAGATTGGTGTGTGCCCGGCGAGGTTCGGCTCCGTCAAGAAGCGAGATCGCTTCCATCTCCTTTTTACCCGGAGCGAGTAGAATTAGAGCGGAACCCGCCCCAAGAGCAGATCGTGTAAGCGTAGCAGAGTATGACGACAAAGTCAGTAACGAAACCGAGAAAACCACTCCTGACCGGAGACCGGCTCTGGACGCATCTTGTGCTGGCGCTAGGTACAGTTGCGGGCTGTGCATTAGCGTTTATCTATGACCCTTCGCTCATTGCTGCTGAGCCTCTCTCGTTAGGGCTGGGATACGTGTCCCTTGTCTACCTGGTGGCGAGCCTGCTGATAGGCCCTCTCTACCTGGCCCGCCGGCGGCGTAATCCGGTAAACCTTTATCTCAGGCGCGACGTGGGCATTTGGGCCGGCGTCACCGCTC